>NZ_JAOVUA010000009.1:0-3468 GCF_027737785.1 Campylobacter sp. JMF_06 NA1 | reverse complement strand
TATTGTTAAAGGATTTCTAATACCTTTAACAAGGAAGTAATGCTTAAAAAGATAAGCAAACGAGCTATTAGTACCGGTCAGCTAAATGACTTTCATCACTTACACATCCGGCCTATCAAACAGATAGTCTTTCTGAGCTCTTAAAAGAAGATTCATCTTGGAGTTGGCTTCGAGCTTAGATGCTTTCAGCTCTTATCACATCCCGGCTTAGCTACTGGGCGATGCTCTTGGCAGAACAACCCATACACCAGTGGCCAGTTCGACTCGGTCCTCTCGTACTAGAGTCAACTCTCCTCAATCTTCTTACGCCCACGGCAGATAGGGACCGAACTGTCTCACGACGTTCTGAACCCAGCTCGCGTACCGCTTTAAATGGCGAACAGCCATACCCTTGGGACCTGCTCCAGCCCCAGGATGCGATGAGCCGACATCGAGGTGCCAAACCTCCCCGTCGATGTGAGCTCTTGGGGGAGATCAGCCTGTTATCCCCGGGGTACCTTTTATCCTTTGAGCGATGGCCCTTCCACACAGAACCACCGGATCACTAAGACCGACTTTCGTCTCTGCTTGACTTGTGTGTCTCGCAGTTAAGCTGGCTTATGCCTTTATACTCTACAAGCGATTTCCAACCGCTTTGAGCCAACCTTTGTAAGCCTCCGTTACATTTTGGGAGGCGACCGCCCCAGTCAAACTACCCACCAGACATTGTCCTACCTAAGGATAACTTAGGCTAGTTAGCTACCCAAATAAAGAAGAGTGGTATCTCAACAATGGCTCACCATACACCGGAGTATATGGATCAAAGCCTCCCACCTATCCTGCGCATCTTTATCCAAGCAGCAGTGTCAAGCTATAGTAAAGGTCCACGGGGTCTTTCCGTCTTGCCGCGGGTAGGAGGAATTTTCACCTCCACTACAATTTCACTGGATCCCTCTTTGAGACAGCTCCCATCTCGTTACGCCATTCATGCAGGTCGGTATTTAACCGACAAGGAATTTCGCTACCTTAGGACCGTTATAGTTACGGCCGCCGTTTACTCGGGCTTCGATCAGATGCTTCGCAAAAGCTGACATCATCAATTAACCTTCGAGCACCGGGCAGGCGTCACACCCTATACATCCTCTTACGAGTTAGCAGAGTGCTGTGTTTATGGTAAACAGTCGGGAGGGACTCTTTGTTGTAACCTTCTTTGCTTACAGAGTAAATCCTTAACAAAGTTAGGCACACCTTATACCGAAGATACGGTGCTATTTTGCAGAGTTCCTTAAAGAGAGTTCTTCCACGCGCCTTAGAATACTCATCCCACCCACCTGTGTCGGTTTACGGTACGGGCAATATTAGCTAAACTTAGAAACTTTTCTTGGCTCGATAGTATCAAGGATTCTCAATCTACTCCGAAGAGCGTCAAGAGCCTTTAATGTCTCGGATAAAGAGTTACGGATTTGCCTATAACTCAACCTACACACTTAGACCAGCACTTCCATCAGCTGGCTCCCCTAACTTTAAGCGTCCTTCCATCGCACACTAATATTGGTATCGGAATATTAACCGATTTTCCATCGCATACCCCTTTCGGACTTTGCTTAGGACCCGACTAACCCTACGATGACGAGCATCGCGTAGGAAACCTTGGGTTTACGGCGAATATGATTCTCACATATTTTATCGCTACTCATGCCTGCATGCTCACTTCTATCCGCTCCACCACTCCTTGCCGGTATGGCTTCGACGCTGAATAGAACGCTCTCCTACCACTTGCACTAGGTGCAAATCTACGACTTCGGTACTTATTTTAGCCCCGTTATATTTTCCGCGCAGAATCACTAGACCAGTGAGCTATTACGCTATCTTTAAAGGATGGCTGCTTCTAAGCCAACCTCCTGGTTGTTTCAGTAACTCCACATCGTTTTCCACTTAAATAAGATTTAGGGACCTTAGTCGGTAGTCTGGGTTGTTCCCCTCTCGACGACGGATTTTATCACTCGCCGCCTGACTGCTGTGATTACATTATAAGTATTCGGAGTTTGATAGGGTTTGGTACATTGGTGTATGCCCTAGCCCATTCAGTGCTCTACCCCTTATAATTACGACACAACGCTATACCTCAATATATTTCGGAGAGAACCAGCTATCACGATGTTTGATTGGCCTTTCACCCCTATCCACAGGTCATCCGGAGCTTTTTCAACAGCCGTCGGTTGGGTCCTCCACCGGTTCTTACACCGGCTTCAACCTGCCCATGGATAGATCACATCGTTTCGGGTCTGCAGCATCTGACTAATCGCCCTATTAAGACTCGCTTTCGCTACGGCTCCGGGTTTCCTTAACCTCGCCAGATACCACAACTCGCAGGCTCATTATGCAAAAGGCAGTCCATCACCCTGATAAATCATAGGGCTCTGAATGATTGTAAGCAAACGGTTTCAGGTTCTATTTCACTCTGATCACCTCAGTTCTTTTCACCTTTCCCTCACGGTACTTGTGCACTATCGGTCTAGTAGTAGTATTTAGGGTTGGATAGTGGTCTACCCAGCTTCAGACAGGATTTCACGTGTCCCGCCCTACTCAGGATACTGCTAAGTAAAAAGGAGATTTCGCATACGGGATTATCACCCTCTATGATTAAACTTTCCAGTTTATTCTGCTATCTGCTTTTAGTCTTTATTGCAGTCCTACAACCCCACTAGCAAGCTAGTGGTTTGCCCTCTTACGCGTTCGCTCGCCGCTACTAGCGTAATCTCTTTTGATTTCTTTTCCTGAAGGTACTTAGATGTTTCAGTTCCCTTCGTTCGCCCCCGTAGGTAGTTAATATTACTATTAACTGGGTTGCCCCATTCGGAAATTCCCGGATCAAAGCCCCTTGACGGCTCCCCGAGACTTATCGCAGCCTGGCACGTCCTTCATCGCCTCTACTAGCCAAGGCATCCACCGTTTGCTCTTAGTAGCTTACCTTTTATTTTACTTCGCAGACCAGCAAAGCTGGTCTTTGCGACAAGGAGCTTCGCTCCCTTGACCCACCTAAAGTGAAAATTGCTTACGCAATTTTTGGGTTATGCTATCTAGCATAAAGGCAAATCATATAGTCGCTCTCATAGCGAAGTATTAGACTATGTTAATATTCTAATTTGCATTACTTCCTTGTTAAAGATAAAAGATTTAATTTATAAATTTTAAATTTGATAAATTGCTTTTACAATATTTAAATTTAAAACACCCAAGACGGAAAGCATTAACAACAACTAGATAAGTTTTAACTCTAATTGTTTGTGCCGTTAAACTTGATTTAGTAAATGTAAAATTTAAACTTTATGATTTAAATTTGAAGATTTAAATCTCAATCATTTAAATTTGGGATAACAAATTTACTAAATTTGCATTAGTGTCTAAATTTAAAGCTTTAACAAGATCCTGTAAAATCGTTTTTATTAAAACTTGATTGTGACTTTTAACAATGGTAAATTAAAGAAC
>NZ_JAOVUA010000008.1:0-47105 GCF_027737785.1 Campylobacter sp. JMF_06 NA1 | reverse complement strand
AATATAGATTCTACTAAGGATAGTAATGCTAACGCAGCCCTAATCCTAACCAAAGATGAAACAACTGATTTAAGCGGAGTTAGAATAGATATTTCAAATAGCCCATACAAGGTAGAAAACTACGCCACACTAGATAAAGATAGCAAATACTATCTAATCCATAAAGAAAACAGCAAACTAGAAAAATACAATGAAATTGTAAATAAACCTATGCCAAATCAAGGCAACACGGTAGGAAATGGCGACAAAGCAGTAGGCGCACTTCAAACAGATCAAGTTTATAAAATTTTAGACAAAGATACCTACACCAGAAATCTAGCAGGTATGTTTGTGAGCAAAGATGAAAAAGATCTTTATATAACAGGTGCAAGTGAAGTAGAAGAGAAATGGGACAATGCAGAATTCAACACCAATGAATTTACCAAATTTGGCATGAAAAGTGAGAGAGGTAACGAAATCACTATCGCAAAAGACGCTAGGGACTTGAAAGGCAAGGTAATCTACGGCGGCGAAAGCAAAGATAAAACCGTGAGTGGCAACTCTATAATTATCGAAAAGGATGCGGGTTTATCAAACGCGGTGATTATCGGCGGATACTCTGAGGAGGGTGAAGTCGCTAGTGATAATACAATCGACTTAAACGGCGCACAAATTCCAGGTGTCGATATCGTCGTAAGCAAAACTATGAGTGGAACGATAAGCGAAGTAAAACCGGGGCAACTAAAAAATACCAAGGGAGCAAAGGTAAAATCTCTAATAGTAGCACAATCTGCGGAGTCTGATTTAAAAGATTTGAGCTTTGAAATGCCAGATTTGGAAATCGAAGATGAGTTTGTCCTAGCCGATAGCGATAGCGGAAGCGTATCTGGCAATACTCTTACAATCAAAAACGGCGCAAAAGCCAAAGAAGTCTATGTAGGCTACACAGAAAGTGGCAAAGCTGAGAATAACATTGCAAATTTCAACTCAGGTGAAATCACAGGCACACTTCACGGCGGTTATAGCGATACTGGCACAAGCTCTGGCAATCAGCTAAATGTAAATAAGACCGAGCTAAAAGCTGGAAATGTAGCGGATTTTCAAATTTTAAATTTCAAAAAAGATTATTTAGCTTCAACTACTAGCGAAGCAAATTCGGCTTTGATTTTAACTTCTAATAGCGAAAATTTAGATTTTAGCGGTGTTGAAGTTCAAATTGGTGGCAAAAAATACGACCCAAGCAGTGGCAATTACGGACTAGGTGCAAATCAAAAATTCTATTTAATTTCAAGCCAAAGCGATGAGAAAAATAGAGAAAAACTTGTAAATTTCACACAAAGCAAAATCGCAGGTAAAGGCGAAACTATCGCTCACGCTTGGGATAATGGTGGCGAGGGCATAGTTATCGACGCACTTCAAACAAACACAGAGTATATAATCGACAACGCCGATACTTTTGAGAGAACTTTGCGTGGTATGTTTGTGGCAAAGGATACAAAGGCTCTTTACCTTACAGGCGATAGTAAAATGACTGAAAAAATCGGCGATACAATCGGCGGAAGCGACTTTTTTACCAAATTTGGCGGACCTGATACTGGCAATACAATCACAATCGTGCCAGACGATAACGGTTTGAATTTAAGCAATGTCACACTTGATGGCGGTCCTAGCGGAAATACCCTAAATGTAGGCGAAAACAGCGACAATCCAGTTAAAATGGGTAGTATTAAGCTAAAAGACATTACAAGTTTTGATAATATTAACTTTTATTTGCCTAAAAATCCGGCTCCTGGCTCAACCGCTATCGCACTAAGTGGCGGATCGAACACAGACCTATCAAATTCGCAAGTTAATGTTTTTGTTGATGATTTAAGTGATTTAAATGATCAAGGCGGTAGAGTGCATTTGGTTAGCGCAGAAGAAGAGCTAAAAGGTCAAGCTACAAATGTAAGCGTCCAAGCAGGTGCGACAGTTAAATACGAAACTAGCTCACTAGATTTGTTTGCAGAGAAAAAACCAACACCAACACCAACACCAACACCAACACCAACACCGACACCGACACCAACACCGACACCGACACCGACACCGACACCGACACCGACACCGACGCCAACGCCAACACCTGATCCAGATCCAAAACCTGATCCAAAACCTAGCATAAATGACCAAACCAAAATTTTCAATGAAGCAAGGATTGCTGGTATGGCGGCTGTTTGGGAGGGTTCGTATCTCATCTCAAACCACTTAGAGCGCATTATACCTGATGGATACACCGAGCTTTTCCCTTATGTTATCTTTGAGGGATACGACAAACGCTACAACACAGGCTCTCATGTGGATAGTTTGGGCTTTAACGCAAACGCAGGTCTTGCTGGCAAAGCACCAAATAGCAAGGGCGAATTTACAATGGGTATTTTCATCGAATACGGCAATGTAGATTATGATGCCTACTTAGATGACGGCACCAAAGGTAGCGGTGATGCATACTATGCTGGTGTGGGCGCATTTGGCAAACAAGAAAACACCACTGGCTCATACTATGAGGGCTCATTTAGAGTAGGTCAGCTAACTACGAATTTCGACGGCACTCTAAATTTCAACGGCGTTAGCAAATACTATGATTGGGGCATAGACTCTACATACTATGCTGTGCATGTAGGCGGTGGCAAAATCGTCCCGCTAAGCGAAAGCAACGATTTGGATTTTTATGCTAGATATTTCTACACCCATATCGACGCAGCCGATATCAAAATAGATGGCGCGGATACTCACTTCGACGCCCTACAATCACACAAGATTAGGGCTGGCTTGCAAGATAACTTCAAAATAGATGAGCATAATAAATTCTTCGTTGGTTTGGCTGGCGAATATGAGTTTAGTTCAGAAGCAGGCGGTAGATTTATCGTGCCAAATGGTAGCACAGGCGAGATGCTAAGCCCAGATCTAAAAGGTCTAACAGGAATTGGCGAAATCGGCTATCAATACAAAACCGAAACGCTTAAATTCGACGCTGGCGTGAAAGGATACGCTGGCAAACAAGAAGGTGTAAGCGCACAAATGGCGCTTAGCATTGCGTTTTAGTTAAATTTGATTGCTTCGTGGCAGGGAAACCTGCCACAACCCCTAAGAATTTAAAATTTCAAACGCTAAATTTGGCAAAATTTAAAATTTTGCCAAATCTGTCATTGCGAGCTTTCGCAGAAAGCGAAGCAATCTACGAATTTAAAATTTAATATTGGCATTTTTGCAAATTTAGTGGTAAAAATTTTAAACTCGTAGATTGCTTCGTCGCTGTCGCTCCTCGCAATGACAATGGTGGGCAAAATTTGTTTAATTTGTCATTGCGAGAATTTTGCGTTAGCAAAATTCGTGGCAATCTACGAGCAAAAATTACCAAAACATTTACAAGCGTGTCATTGCGAGGCGTGATAACGCCGAAGCAATCCAGAAAAATTTAAAGTAAAATTCTACTTAAATTTAGCATTGAACGATTTTTTAAATTTTAAGCGAAATTTGAAATTCTCTGTAAGGGGGAGGGCGCGCTTTTTAGGAGACGCTACCCTCCCCCTTACCAACCCCACCCCTGTAAAACCTTAGAAGTGGCTAAATTAAAAAAACTTCGTTTTTCTAAATTTAGCTGATTTGATTTTTACTGAACGCCTAACGGCGTTGCTAGATTACCACGCGAGCAAAGCTCGCTCGCAATGACAATAGCTAGCAAAATTTCGAATTTCAAATCTCAGGCGCAGTGTTTAAAAACTCAAAAAGGCCAAATTTAACCCCTTAATTTGCCCATTTTTCGCGCTCGCCACTCTCGTCGATTTCGTTGCCGATTTTTTCATAAAGTGCGTAGTAAAACTCTACAAACTCCCTACACACCGCGTCTTTTGGCAGATACACGCCGCTAGTATTTTCGACAAATCCGTCCAAAAAGTCGTAAGCGTCGAGCTTTTTGTAATAAGTGCTCGCTAAAATTTCGTAATTTTTCAGGCAAATTTTCTTAAATCTCTCATATCCCGCCTCGCTAAAATCGACCGCAAGCTTCGCGCCGTCAAATTTCAGCACGCCAGCGCGGAATAGTAGCGTCAGATGAATTAGCCCCTCGCAATAATAAAGCCTTACATCATTTACCCTTTGCCACGCAATGAGCCCCACGCTGCGGCGGATTAGCTCGTCAAGGACCGGCAGGCGCATTTCTGGTTTTTCGTTGAAAAAGAAGTTGATTAGTCCGCCCGTGGTGGCCTTGTATTCTTCGACGAGCTTGAAAGCGCCTGATTTATTCATCAGCGACTCCGTGTCCTCGTCGATGAAAAATATATGGCCAAACTCGTGGCCGATTGTGGAGATTTCATAGACCATACGCCAAATTTTAGGCTGTTTGAATAAAATTTCACGCCCAAAATTTAAATAATCTAAATCAAAAATTTGCGATGAAATTTTCATAAACGGCTTGGCTTTGGCGCTTTCATAGACAAAATTTACAAATGCGAAAATTTTCTTTCCGCAGTTTGTGCTGACGAATTCGTCATTTGGCACGACCTGCGCCGAAAATAGCCCGTTTAAATCCGCGCCGTAATAAATCATCGGCGTGGAGATATAAAGCTGGGTTTTATCAATGTTTGAAAGCACGAGCGAGCGCATTACAGGGCTATTTGCACCGATTTGTTTGTAAATTTTATCAAAACTAGCACTAATTTCAGCCTTAAATTTATCCGCGTCAAACCTAGTCGGCTGAGATAGTCTGATGTCCCATTCTAGCGCGACTGCGTGTGTGTAGTTATCCTCGTAGTATTCAAGCGGGTGGCCGATTTGTATCGGGGATTTGGTCTCCATCCACGCCATTTCAGCGTCCCGCCATGCGCCGATTACAAAGACATTGTTGCGCTCGGCAAAGGCTGTGCGAAGTTTGGCTAGGTAGTAAATATATGCCCGCTCCTCGGCGTTGCTAGCTAGATCTTCGAGTTCTAAAATCGCTTTATTAAATGTGCCGATTAACTCTTTGCTATCCTCTTCAAACGCCACGGCATAGGGCGCCATGACAAATTTGCCCTCGCTATCTTGGATAATCGCGCCATAGCAACGATCACAAATTTCATCGTGTGGCGTGCGCTGTAAAAGCTCGTTTTCGAAAAGATACTCTTTGGCGTCCGCGATACTGGCGAAATTCATCTCTAAGCGTTTGTTGTTGGTATCGATAATGAGTTTTTGCCAGCTTTTTTGCATTTGATTGATTACAAGTCCGATTTTATGCACGCTTTTGATAAGTTCTAAATAAAATGGGTTTAGAATTTTTTCCTCTTCGATTTTTGCGATAAGTGCGGCGTGCATGTCAGAGTGTATTTGCCTGACATAATCATACATTTTTTCGCGTAGCAAGCTTTGTTTGTTTGCGTCATAGCCTAGCTTGCGAAATTCTTGCATCATCGCCTCTTCTTTTAAATCCACAATACGCCTTAAAATCGCGATTTTCGCGCTTTGAGTCTCGCTAAATTCGCAAATTTGCAGACCTTGTTTTATGATTTCGCTATCTGAGTTTGCATAAAGTGCGTTTAAATTTGCCTTCGTTTCGCTTACCAATTCGTTTAATCGATCGAAATTATTCATATTTTTCCCTTTAAAATTTTGGCTAATTTTAGCAAAATTTTTTTTAAGAGAGTTTTAGTAACTTTTTATTTAATCTGGCTTTGCTACAATGCCAAGCTTAAATTTACAAATAAGGAGAAAATATGGAACACATGGGCGAAGCAGTTATAAAAATCATCGCTATGCCAACAGATACTAACCCAGCCGGAAATATCTTTGGCGGGTGGATTTTATCACAGATTGATTTGGCTGGAACTGTCGCGGCAAGGGAGTTTGCGCCTGAGCGCGTGGTCACGATATCGATGAAAGAGGTGATTTTCAAACAGCCTGTTTTCGTGGGAGATTTAGTTACTTGCCACGCAACCGTGACCAAAATCGGCAACACTTCGATTACGGTTTTGGTAAATGTTACAGCCGAGAGGTATTGCAAAGAGTCGCGCTCTCGTATTTGCCAGCATGTAACAAGCGCAGAAGTAACCTATGTAGCCGTCGATAGCGAGGGCAACAAACTCGTAATCGATCCAGAGCTAAAAAAATTAAAGGGATTTTAGGCTAAATTTGGCAAATTTAAAATTTGCCAAATTTTTATTTTGTGTGTTTTTTAAACTCTTCGAAAAATTCAGATTCTAGCTCAGCATTGCTTTTTACAATCATACCAGAGCCATGTATTAGGCTTGGCATACAGGCGGTGCAAATATGCACGGTTTCGCCGTTTTTGTGGGCTTTGATGAATACAGCGTTTTCGTCATCGCTACTTTTGAGTGAGCAGATATTGCAGATATAGACATTGCCAGTTTTCATGAGAAATCCTTTGGAATAAACTAAACCGCTATTTTATACAAATTCGGCATAAATTTCATTGATTTGCATTAATTTTTTTAAATTTTAGTTGCGATAAAAATATTATATGCGATAAGTATATGATAAAAAACAGCTGGAAAAACAGACCCACAAGCGGAATCAAACACGCTAAATAAAACAAAAACACGCTAAGCATAAATTTATACCCACCGCCCTTTTTATAGCATTTCTCAAAGCTTTTTTTATCTAGGGTATTTGAAGCGACATCGATTAAAATGAGTTTATAATAAATATAAAAAAATGGTATATTTATCACAAAAAGATTTATTAGTGGCACCGCTAAAAGTAGCAAGCAAAGCAGTAAAATTCCAATAAATTTTAAAATTTCAATCGCCATTAGGGTTAGCACTCGCCCCAAATTTGGCTCATCGGCGCGCTCTAAATGGTAGTGTCTTAAATTTATCTCTTTTGTAACAATGGGCGTGAGAAATCCAGCGATAAAAAGTGCGCAAAACACGCTTAGCATAAGCACCAAAAATGTCCCAAAGGTGTAAAAAATCACACCGATTATCCATTTTGTGGCACCATAAGCTAGCAGTTTTGCAATCAGCGGAAATCTCGCCTCGTCCAAAAAGCTAAAATCACCGCTTTTTGCCCCCTCTTCGAGCAGAGCAAAAATCTCGCTTCCGCCAAAATACATAAAATACCCAAGCACCAAAAGCGCGCAAAAAAACGGCAAAAGCGAAAGGGTGATGAATTTTTTCGTAAAAAAATCTTTGATTGAGAGGCGAAAAATTTTACCCATTAAATTTCTTTAAATTTCGCTGTTTTTATAGGCTTTTTCTAAATTTGCGTAAATTTCGCCCACTTCCAAAACGCCACTATTTAAAATTTCGACTAAAACGACATTATCCTCTTTGCCGTTCCAAATTTTGCGGTAGCTGCCCTCTTTGTAGCCGTTGTCTTGGCGGAATTTATTTAGCACATTTTTGCCGATATATTTGGCGAAAAGCACCTCCAAATTTACCCCGCACTTAATCGCCACTCTGAAATAATCCTGCAAAAGCGAACCTATGCTAAAATTAAATCCGCTCGTTTCGTGAATCAAAAGCTCGATATCATTTACGATTTCATAAATCGAGTAATCCTCGATATTCGCGCGGTGCGCGCTAAATTCTCTAAACGCGCTTACGCTGATTACTTCGCTAGCAATCTCATCAATGCTTTTTAAATTTTTGTTTTGTTCCAAAACATAGCTCATCACAAAGTGCCAAATATCCACGATTTCAATGACGATATTATCTATATCAGGGGCTGCGGCGATGTTTTTCCAGTGTTTCCATGCAAAGCTGTCGATCAGCTCAGCGCACTCCATATAAATGCAACGCTTCCAGTTGATTAATTTGCCGTTTTTGGTGTATCCGTCCTCCCAGCCCACGCCGTTAGTTTCGTCGTTTAGGCGTTGTTGCATTAAAAACATCTCTTTTATTTTTTTATAATTTTCCATAACTTCTCCTAAATTTAGCGCGAAATTATAGCGCATAAAAGAAAATGTAGGTATAATTACCCAAATTTTTGAAATTTTAAATTTTACAGGGGGATTTATGGATAAATTTGACCTATTTTTAAGCAAAATGAAGCTTATGTCAATCGCCGTGCTAGTCGAAAATCTGCCGTATTGCTCAAACGCATTTTACGCTTACGATAAAGATAATAAAACCTTGATTTTTTCAGGGCATGAAGATTCTACGCATATCAAGGCGCTTTTTACCAATCGTTTCGTCTCTGGCACGATTGCTTTGGATACCAAAATCATTTCTAGGATTAAAGGAATTCAGTTTAAAGGCAAAATTCGTAGCGCAGATGAAAACGAGGCTAAAATTTACTTCAAAAGATTTGCCGTTGCCAAGGCGATGAACCCTGAGCTTTTTGCCATTAGGCTTGATTGGATGAAGCTAACCGATAATGTCGTAACCTTCGGTAAAAAGCGCGTTTGGGAGCGCAAAAAAGAGGAGTAAATTTTACTCCTTTTACTTAAATTCAGTTGAATTTGTATCCGCAAAATTCCATTTTTATTTTAATTACTTACAACAAATTAAGCAACTTTTAGCTAAAATTTACAGGTTTTACACAATCCCGAACAGTAAGGAGAAAATATGGGAAAAGTTATGAAAACTATGGACGGAAACGAAGCCGCGGCTTATGTTTCTTACGCTTTTACCGAGGTTGCAGGAATTTACCCTATCACACCTAGCTCACCAATGGCTGATTATACAGATATGTGGGCTGCAAAAGGCATGAAAAACCTTTTTGGTATGCCAGTTAAAGTCGTAGAAATGCAAAGCGAGGCAGGTGCCGCTGGAACAGTGCATGGCTCACTGCAAGCTGGTGCGCTTACTACAACTTACACAGCTTCACAAGGCTTACTACTTAAAATTCCAAATATGTATAAAATCGCTGGTCAAATGCTACCAGGCGTTATCCATGTAGCAGCCAGAGCCCTTGCAGCGCAAGCTCTTTCTATTTTTGGTGATCACCAAGATGTCTATGCATGTCGCCAAACAGGCTTTGCTATGCTAGCAAGCGACAGCGTGCAAGAAGTAATGGATCTAGGCGGTATCGCTCACCTAGCAGCGATTAAAGGTCGCGTTCCTTTCCTACACTTCTTTGACGGCTTCCGCACAAGCCACGAAATTCAAAAAGTCGAGGTTATGGATTACGCTGAATTTGACAAATTGCTCGATTATGACGCAGTTAAGGCTTTCCGTGATAATGCACTAAACCCAGAGCACCCAAAAACTCGCGGAACAGCTCAAAACGATGACATTTACTTCCAAACAAGAGAGCTAACAAACAAATTCTACGACGCTTTGCCAGATATCGTAGCTGATTATATGGAAAAAATTTCAAAAATCACAGGCAGAGAGTATAAGCCTTTCACTTACTATGGCGCCAAAGACGCTACAAGAGTCATAGTCGCAATGGGTTCAGTAAATCAAACTCTTGAAGAGGTAGTTGATTATCTAAATTCAAAAGGCGAAAAAGTTGGCGTTATCAAAGTTCATCTTTACAGACCATTTAGCGTAAAACACCTATTTGCTGTTTTACCAGAATCAGTAGAGAGAATTTGCGTTTTGGATAGAACAAAAGAGCCAGGAAGTATCGGCGAGCCACTATACCTAGATATCAAATCAGCATTTTATGGTAGCAAAAAAGCTCCTCTAATCATCGGCGGACGCTATGGCCTAAGCTCAAAAGATGTCGATCCAGCTCAAATGATCGCTGTATTTGACAACCTAAAATCAGACCAACCAAAAAATGGTTTCACTGTGGGTATCGAAGACGATGTTACCTTCCTATCACTAAAAGTCGGCGAGAAAATTTCTCTTGGCGAAGCAGATGAGATCGAGTGTCTTTTCTACGGACTTGGCGCAGACGGCACAGTCGGTGCGAACAAAAACTCAATCAAAATCATTGGCGATAAAACAGATCTTTATGCGCAAGCATATTTTGCTTACGATAGCAAAAAATCAGGCGGTTACACACGCTCACACCTAAGATTTGGTAAAAAACCAATCCGCTCAACTTACCTAGTTTCAAATCCAAATTTCGTAGCCTGTTCAGTAGCAGCGTATCTTGAAATTTACGATGTAATCGACGGTATCAAAGACGGCGGAACCTTCCTTTTGAATTCAATCTGGGACGCAGAGGAAACTATCAAAAAAATACCAAACAAAGTAAAAAGAATCCTAGCACAAAAAAATGTTAAATTCTACATTTTAAACGCTACTAAACTAGCCCATGAAATCGGACTAGGCAACCGCACAAATACCATTATGCAATCAGCGTTTTTCAAACTAGCGAAAATTATTCCGTTTGAAGAAGCTCAAAAATATATGAAGGAATTTGCATACAAATCATACGCTAAAAAAGGCGACGCAATCGTGCAAATGAACTACGATGCGATTGATAAGGGCGCTGACGGCTTAGTCCAAGTCCCAGTCGATCCTGCATGGGCAAATTTGAAAGACGAAGTAAAATCTGATAGCGTAGGATACAAAGGCACAGAATTCGTCGAAAAAATCGTAAAACCTGTAAATGCAGCCAGAGGAAATGATTTGCCAGTATCAGCATTTATCGGACACGAAGACGGCTCATTTGAAGCAGGCACTACAAAATACGAAAAACGCGGTGTAGGCGTGCTTGTGCCAAAATGGATCGAGGCAAATTGTATCCAATGCAACCAATGCGCGTTCGTCTGCCCACACGCTGTAATCAGACCGTTCTTGCTAGATGAAAACGATGTAGCAAACGCTCCACAATACACAAAAGAGCACCTACTTGACGCAAAAGGCAAAGATTTTGCAGGTATGAAATATAAAATTCAAGTAAGCCCGCTAGATTGCACCGGTTGTGCATTGTGTGCTGAAAACTGCCCAAGCAAAGATAAATCTTTGGTTATGGTTCCACTTGGCGAAGAAATGGATAAAGGCGAGCAAACAAGCGCTGATTATTTATTTGAAAATGTTCGCTACAAAGATGATTTGGCACCGAAAAACAATGTCAAAAATGTCGGCTTTGCTAGACCATATTTCGAATTCCACGGCGCATGCCCAGGTTGCGGTGAGACTCCATATATCACACTTATCACAAGATTATTTGGCGATCACATGATTGTAGCAAATGCGACAGGATGTAGCTCAATCTACGGCGGTTCTGCTCCTTCGACTCCATACCGCAAAGACGCAAACGGACGCGGTGTCGCATGGGCAAACTCACTATTCGAGGACAACGCAGAATTCGGCCTTGGTATGAAGGTAGCAACAGAGACAATTCGCCATAAAATCGAAGATGTTATGCTAAATACAATGGACGAAGCTCCAAACGCGCTAAAAGCTCTATATAATGACTGGATCGAAAATCGCAACGACACTGTAAAATCTCGCGAAGTTACAGACAAACTAATCCCAATCTTAGAGCAAAACAAAGGCGTTAAGGGTGTTAGCGAAATTTTAGAGAGAAAATCTTACCTAAGCAAAAAATCACAATGGATTATCGGTGGCGACGGCTGGGGTTATGATATCGGATACGGCGGACTTGATCATGTTTTAGCTAGTGGCGAAAATGTAAATGTTTTGGTTCTAAACACTGAGGTTTATTCAAACACAGGTGGCCAAAGCTCAAAAGCTAGCCGCCGCGGTTCTATCGCTCAATTCACAGCTGGCGGAAAAGCAGTTCAAAAGAAAGATTTGGGACAAATCGCTATGACTTACGGAAATATTTTCGTAGCTCAAATCAACTCAAACGCTAGCCAAGCTGCTACAATCAAAGCGATTTTGGAAGCAGAGGCTTATGATGGTCCATCGCTCATCATCTGCTACTGCCCTTGTATCGCTCATGGTATCAAAGGCGGTCTAAACCACTCTGGCGCACAAGCTGAGCTTGCGACAAAATGCGGTTACTGGCCAACTTATACTTTCGATCCACGCTTAGCAGACGCTGGTCAAAACCCACTAAAAATCAGCTCAAAAGAGCCTGATTGGGATCTATACGAGAGCTTTTTGATGAACGAAGTTCGCTACAACGCTCTAAGGAAAAACAACCCAGAGCACGCTGACGAGCTTTATGCTAAAAACAAACAAGACTCTCAAAAACGATACAGACAGCTAAAACGCTTAGCAAATTCTGATTATTCAGACGAGATTTAATCTCGCAGGTTGCGGTAAATTTACCGCAACCTTTTTTCTTTATTCTTTCAAAATTCCCTAAATTTAGCCTTTTTAAAATCATAAAAATTCTGAGATTTTTATATCCATTATCAGAAAGTTTTAAATTTTTTGTGTTATAATAACCAATATCAAAACAAAAGGGGATAAAATGAGTGTTTTAGTAATAGGCGCAGATGAAATCACTCCGATAAAGGCTGTTTTGCACAATCTTGGCGCGACGCATATCGAGCATTGGGACGCACGCAACGAAAACCGCGTCAATCGCAAACCAATCCCGCAAAATACCGATTGCGTAGTAATGCTAACTAGTTTTTTAAACCACAACACGATGAAAAAAATCAAAAGCGAAGTCAAAAAACGCAATATCCCGCTTGTGTGCGCAAAACGAAGCGTAAGCTGTGTGTTTTGCGAGTATTGTAAAATTTTCGGGTTAAAAAACAGCTTTTGTTGCGACAAAGACAAAAACGATTAATCTAAAATTTCGCTCAAATTTCTCGTTGAAATTTGGGTGAAATTTAGCTTTTTACAAATTCCCAAATTTAGCCCTTTTAAAATTTGCTAAATTTAACCAAACCGCGATTTTAGCGCACTTTCAGCAAAATCCAAATTTCGCATTTTTGCGCGATTTGTATGCGAATTAATCACCAAATTTAAGTATAAATTCATAGCAAAATTAGTAATATAGACCCTCGAAATTTAGCTTATAAAGGATTTTAAATGATAGGCATTATCTACGGTAGCTCGATGGGGAACACAGAAGCAGCCGCGAAACTCATAAGCGAAAATTTAGGCATAGTAAATGAAATCAAAAATGTAGCAGATATCACGCCAGCGGACCTCGCAAACTACACCGCGCTCATCGTAGGAAGCTCTACTTGGAACGATGGCGAACTCCAAGATGATTGGGCGAGCTTTGATTTTGATTCGCTCGCAATTAACATAGCCGGCAAAACGGTAGCGATTTTTGGCATGGGCGATAGTTCGAGCTATGCTGGCGCATACTGCAACGCAATGGCAGAATTATATGCCAGATTTAAAACCGCTGGCGCAAAAATCATAGGCGCGGTGCCGACTGAGGGTTATGAATTTAGCGCAAGCAAAGCCATAAAAGACGGCAAATTCGTAGGCCTTGCCCTCGATAACGACAACCAAAGCGCCCTAACAGAAGGTCGCATAAAGGCTTGGTTGGCCCAAATCACCCAAGATCTTCAATGATTTTAAGATACCTTAGGTGTCTTTTTGATTTTCAAATTTTAATTTTTAAAGCTTTCAAATTATCAAATTTGGCTAAATTTAGCCCTTTTTCGCTAACAAAAATATACACGAAAGTATCAGCACAAATCCTACGAAATCCAAAAACACAAATTTTGTCCCTAGCCAAAAATGCGCAAACACAGCTGCGCTTATAAATTCGTCTGTGGCGGCAAAAATGACGAAGTTAATCGGCGAAATTTACACTAGGTATTTGGACGAAAATTTCGATGAAATTTATGAGGGCGAATTTGATCCTGTTTCAAATTTAAATCGTCAAAAGATCAAATATATAATCACAAATAAGCTTATAATGGGAGATTAAATCCCATTATAACGCCATTTTGGCGCATTTTTTAGCGTGGATTATAGTTGTGTCAAATACCGGAATTTCCAAATCATCTTGCGAAATCAAAAGTCCGATTTCTGTGCAACCTAAAATCACACTTTTTGCCCCTAAATTCGCAAGTCTATCGATGATTTTTAAAAATTTCTCTTTTGAATATGAGAAAATTTTACCTAAACAAAGCTCATTAAAAATGACTGAGTTTATAAATTCGATCTCGTCATCATTTGGAATAAAAATTTCTATACCTTGTTCGATTAATTTTTCTTTATAAAAATCTTGCGTCATCGTGTATTTCGTGCCAAGAAGTATGGTTTTATCGATATTTTTGGCTTTTAGCTCATCAGCGGTAGCTGTGGCGATGTGCAAAACGGGAATTTGCAAATTTGCACTGATTTGTGGTTCAACCTTGTGCATTGTGTTGGTGCAAATAGCGATAAAATCGGCTCCTGCGAGTTCTAAATTTTTAGCGACACCGGCTAAAATACGACCGGCTCTCTCCCACTCGCCCTTTGCTTGACACTCTTCGATCTCGCTAAAATCCACACTATAAAGCAGAATTTTTGCACTATGCAAACCTCCAAGATAAGCTTTTATCTCTTCATTTATGATTTTATAGTAAGTAGCCGTGCTTTCCCAGCTCATTCCGCCGATTAGTCCGATAGTTTTCAAAAAATCTCCTTGAAAAAATTTAAAATTCAGATGATTTTAACAGAATTTGGTAAATTTAACCCTTTTTTGCTAACAAAAATATACACGAAAGTATCAGCACAAATCCTACGAAATCCAAAAATACAAATTTTGTCCCTAGCCAAAAATGCGCAAACACAGCTGCACTTACTGGCTCAATCGCGGCGATTAGGCTTGCTTTTGGTGCGCCGATTAGTTTAACGCCGACCATATAAAAGCTAAATGCCAAAACCGTGCCGAAAAACACCACGCCCAAAAACGCCAAAACACCGCTTAAATCGCTAACGCCAGCTAAATTCCACACGCCCAAAATCCCGCCTAAAACCACTCCGCCAAGCACCATGCCCCAGCCTAAATTTAGCACGACGGGGTATTTTTGGTTTAGTTTTTTGGGCGCGAGATTATACACGCAAACGCAAGCTACGCTAAGCAGACAAAAAATAAGCGCTTTTTGGCTGATTACAAGCGAGCCTAAATCCCCATGCGTGGCTAAAATCACAACGCCTAAAATCGCCAAAATCAGCGAAATAAACTCATTGATTTTAGGTAGTCGCGCCTCCGTGATACACACAATCGCCAAAATCATCGCGGGCGCGGTGTATTGGATCACGGTGGCAACAGCGGCGTTTGAAAGCTCGATAGAATAAAAGTAAAAATATTGCGTCAGCATTAAGCCCAAAATCGAAAAAGCTAGAAATTGCGCCCTCAAATTCGCGTCCAAAATCGGCGCAAAAACTCGCCTATCTCGCAACGAAAAAGCACAATAAATCACCAAAACTCCCCCAGCACAAAGCAGGCGAAGCGGGACAAGCCAGTTTGCGCTCACACCCTTTATTTCGAAGAGATACTGACCGCAAACCCCGCTAAATCCCCACAAAACCCCACCAAGAAAGGTTATGAAAATGCCAAAAATTTGACCCTCGAATTTCATTTTCTTAAAAATTCTTCATCGAATTCACGAATTTGTTGTTTGCTTAGCGGTAAATCAGCTGAAATTTTAATAAATATTCCACTCGTAAGAATATCGTCTGAAAATTTTTCCAATCGCCCATTGATTAAAATAGGCGGGCTGTATTGCTCATATAAAACCCCGCCACCGATCAAAACGCTCTTATCGCGCATCGTTTCGGCAAAATATAAACTAGTATTCTCTGGATAAGCGTCAATGAAATTTTCATCTATTTTATTGCCATTTTCATCAAATTCTACAAATTTAATCCATGTTTCCAATTTCTTTTTATTACTTTGCGAAACCACGAGCAAAAACCCATTTTTGTAATTACTTAGCAAATAGCGCACAAAATTATCGCCATTTTCTCTATGCAAATTTTTACTCCAAATTTCATTTAAATCGCTATCAAATTTCGTTACATTTGCTATGCCATCATAAAAAAATCCATTTTCCTTTTTTGTTTTTAACGCAAAAAGTGATCCGTCATCATTTTGGATTATTTTCACATACTCCCAATCGCTAAGACTTTGCTTTTTAATGAGATTTCCATTTAAATCATATTTGAGTAACCCTTGTCCAGCAACCGAAACCAAAATTTTATTATCTTTGGTTTTTAAAATTTGCTCACAAACTGCCCTTGTTTTGCTCGTAGTCTTCGTATCTTTAAGGCTTCCGTCTGAATTATAATAGTATTGTGTGGAATTAGTTTTTAAATCAGTTTTAATGGATTTAGTCCAAATTTCATTTAAATTTCTATCCAAAAAATATAAATTATTATGTTTATCTGAGGCTACGAAATTTTCGCCAAAGCTAGCTGTTTCGTCAAAAATTTTATCTTTTTCTACGCGTTGTATTATGCGATGAGATTGTTTATCTAGTATTACATTACGGGCTACTATGTAGCTTTGCATGGTCTCTATTCCGTCCCTTAAATCGGTAAAATTTATATTTTTTTCCCACGAAATTTTACCATTAAAATCAGTCTGTATAATCCTGCCACCCGAATTATCCAATTTCGCCGCAAACAAATACCCCTCATCGTTTGGTTGCATAAACTGAAAATTATCATAAATTCTAAGTTTAGCACTAGGAAGCTCCCAGATAGCGGTTTGCATTGTGTTTTCATAAGAGCTAATTTTGGCTTGCGGTTCATCAAAACTAGGCTTTTGCGTTTTTGTTTCGTTTTGAGTAGTTATTTGATTTTGCGATTGATTTGGCGATTGATTTGGCACTGGCACGCTAATTTCATTGTTGTGGCTTTGCACATTTTGCTGTGTTTGAAGCTTAGAAAAATAGATCGTTACAACACAAATTACCACAAGAGCGATAATGCCAAATTTGTATAGAAAAAATCTGTTTGGATCATTGCTATTTTTCAATAACACTTACATAATCTCCATATCCACCAGAGCCAGGCTCAGCTTGTAAAAACAGATATTTTTTATCTTGCGAAGGCACAGCAAAAAGATCGTGGTTTTCTGGCATATTATAGCTTTTAATCAGCATCGGATCTAGCTCGTATGATAAATCCACAATCTCAATCCTAGCAAATTTACCCTCTTCTGTTTTCGAGCCCCAGCCAAGGTAGGCTAAATTTTCATTTTCATCTATCATTATAGTCCTTGCTGTCAGATAACCACTAGATGAATATTCGCCTAAAAATTTTATATTTTTTATATCGCTGATATCATAAATCCTAAAACCTTCCATTGTGGAAGCGTAAAGCCTTGTATTGTTTTTCGCAATCTTAAAATCATGCATCATTTGATATTTTCCACCCTGAATCCAATTAAAATCATAACTGCGATATTTAGATTTAATATTTTTTGGATCGCTAACATCAAAAATATGCATTTCATTGAAATTTATAAACAAAATTTCATTTTCTGAAAGAAAATCAAAATCCCCTCTTGGGCGTATAGCACCCAGCTGTTCTTCATTATCACTATCGCTAGTATCGCTAACAAACTCGTCTAATATTTTCATTTCTGACCCAGAAATATCAATCGTAAAAAAACCTTTTGTCGTCTTAGCAAAAGCAATTTTATCATCACGGCTTAGCTTAATTTTAAGCGGAACCTCTAATGGCAAAGCAGAAATAAGCGTAATGCGAGCAGGGTTGCTGATATCAAAATACAAAATTCCATTATGTGGATCGGCGACATATAGTCTTTTTCCGTCCCTACTCTCAGCAATATCTATATTATTGACAAAATATCTTGCTTTTGGATATTTGTAAATTCCGATTGGAGCAATTTTCTTAGGATTGCTAACATCTATAATCATAAATCCATCTCGGTTTATCCCATACGAAAAAAGCCTTTTACCATCGTGCGATAACTTTAATCTTCTTGCATCAGCAAAAACATCAACAACATTATTTGCAAAATCTGACTTATAAAAAAATATCTCGTTTTCGTTGCCTACAATTCGAGGTTTTGGAGTGCTTTGTGGTGCTGGTTTTGGCTCTGGTTGGACCTGTGGGCGCGGGCTAGGTTGAGCTTGCGGGCGCGGGAGTTCAACCTGCTTTATGGTCGTATCTTTTGACTCTTTTGGTTGCGAGTTCTCATGTTTGATATAAACAAACGCAAATGGCAAAACTACAATTATTGTTATAAGAATTCTAAAAAGCTTTTTCTTTAACTTTATATTTTTATCTCTCATTTTAAAATTCCAACGAAATTTCAGATTTAAATTTTTCTATTTTTTGATTTGCTTTTACTTTTTCATCTAATTTATCTGTGATTTCTTTTAAATTTTCAAGCTCGGTTTTTAAATTTTTCAAAGACTGCTCTTTTAAGGTATCCATTTTATTCAAAGCTTCATCAATTTGACTAAACGCCTCTTTTAAATTTTCCAAATTTAGCGTTCCTTTTGATGACATTGCAAAAATTTCATCACTTTGTTCGTTCATTTTTTTTGCATTTTGCAAAATTATTTCATCAGCTAGGGATTTTGTTTTTTCCACTGCCTGCATGACATTTTTTTGATTTTCCAAACTCACAGCCATTGCAACGCCAATTTCTAGGGCTCTTTTGGTTACGATTTTGACATTTGAGATATTGTCGATTAGTTCGTAGTTTGTGTTTGCAATCTGGTCGCTTGATAAAAACCCTTGCCTTGTAACAGCCAAAATTTCATAAATGCTTCTAATTTTTTTATTTAAATTTAAAAGCAAATTATTTTCGTAAAATTTCTTATCCTCTGGCGGAAATTTTGCTAAATTTTGCTCTATCGCGCGAACTAACTGCTCAAAAACAATCGCCTTTTTTTGCAAAGATATAGCACTTTGTTTATAAAACTCTTTTTCATGGTCCAAAACAGCATTATCTTCTCTTAGAAGTTTTTGTCCCTCTTCCAAATGCGAAAGCGTTTCATCTATCGTAGCTTTTGCTGTTTTAAATTTTTTCAAATACGCATTTATCGGCTTTCCTACAAACGGCAAAAAAGATAAAATTTTACTAGGCGTAAAATTAAATTTATAAGGATTAATCGCAGATAATTCATCATTTAGCTTTATTAGCGACTTGCTTATACTATGCGATTTATCGCTTTCTATGCTTTGAAGTTGCGAGATTTTCACGCTTAAAAGCGATGATGAATTTTCTAATTTTTGGGTATCGGCTATGGTAATGCTCTCCAAAATTTCTCTTATTTGCGCACTATCCTTACCAGATAAAAACGCTAAAAGCTCCATTGCTTTTTCATTGATTTTCTCTTTATCGCTTTGATTGATTTCATCTTTAAAAACAGCATTAGCCAAATTTACCTCACTATTTTTTATTGCATTTACAATCAAATCCGTAGTCATATCTTATCCTTTGTTTAGTTGTTTTATAAGTTTTAGAGTTCGCTCTAACTCAAATTCAGCAAAAGCACTCTCTTTTTCGTTTTTATTATTGCCACTCAGTTCATCGATATATTTATCCAAACAATCCATAAGCGAAGCGTTGTTTTCGCTATTTTTGTGAATTTGCTGAGCAAGGTGCATTTTATTTATAGAATTTGAACTAGCCAGACTCTGTTTGAGTTTGGCATTGGTATTTAAATTTTTTATATAAACACTTAATGTTTGATTTATAAGATTTATGATTTTTATACTTGCTAGGCTTGTGCTTGAAAATTTATCATTTACCAAAATAGAAATAATTTCTATTTTTTTAAATATATTTGCATCTTTGCTAAGGTCGTATTTGCGCACTATTTCCTCGCGAAAAAGCTCGAATTTCTCTTTTTCTCTCTCTATTTTATACTCTTGCCTTGTCTTTTTAAAACTTATAACAAACAAAATTACCCAAAAACCACAAAGCCCCAAAAGCACTATAAATAGGTCTTTGTATAAATTTGTATGTTTTAAAAAATACAACCACAATAAAAAACCATATAAAACGGCAAAAACCACTATAAATGACCAGAAAAACGATGGTCGTTTTCTAAAAAAATAGATTATTTCGTCCAACATAAATATATCCCTAATCCACAAATTTAAAAGGCAAATTTGCGCTAAATTTAACGCAAATTTGCCAAATTTTAAATTATTTGTTTTTTAGATACTCTTGCAAGCTTTTCACTTCCAGTGCGCTTCCGTCTTGCACCGCACACACTGACATAGTAGCAGCGAGCGCGGCCTTGATATTCGTAAAATACGGCAGTTTAAATCTCACCACAGCTTGGCGGATTTTAAATGTATCTGACGAGCTTGATTTGGTGTCGCTGGTGTTTATCACAAGGGCGATTTCGCCATTTTTTAGCTTATCTTCGATATTTGGGCGACCTTCTGAAATTTTATAGACGAACTCGCACTCTAACCCTGCCTCTTTTAGCGCCTTGCAAGTCCCGCCAGTGGCAATCAGACTAAATCCAGTTTCAACCAAAGTCTTAGCTAGGCTTACCCCTTTTTCTTTGTCGCGATCGGTTAAGCTCATAAACACAGCGCCCTTGCTTGGCAAGACATTGCTGGCTGAAATTTGGCTTTTGGCAAAGCTTTTTGCGAAATTCTCGCTAATACCCATAACCTCGCCCGTGCTTTTCATCTCAGGCCCTAGCGCGATGTCGCAGCCTGGGAGTTTGTTAAACGGAAATACGCTTTCTTTGACACATACTCTGCCACTCACGCGCGGTTTTAAAATACCCTTTTCCTCGCACAAAACGCCAAATTTATCGTAAAATTTAAGCGCCTCGCGCAAATTTCCTTGCCACATTACGCGAGTGGCGACCTTTGCCATTGAAATTCCAGTTGCTTTGCTCACAAACGGCACGGTTCTAGAAGCGCGCGGATTTACTTCAATCATATAAAGTTCGTCCTCAAAAATCGCAAACTGAATATTCATAAGCCCCACGACGCCCAAATTTAGCGCGATTTGTTTTGTGGTTTCGTTGATTTTATCAATCATCTCATCACTTAGGCTCATTGGAGGCAGTATGCTTGCACTATCACCAGAGTGGATTCCAGCCTCTTCGATATGCTCCATTATAGCGCCGATATAGACATCTTTGCCATCGCTTATAGCATCGACATCAAGCTCGGTCGCATCAAGCAAAAATTTATCTAATAATACCGGCGAGTGGTAGCTCACGCTCACAGCCTCGCTCATATACTCTTTTAGTTCATCGACATTATGCACCCTTCTCATAGCCCGTCCGCCAAGCACATAGCTAGGGCGCACGAGAACCGGATAGCCGATGATTGCGGCCTTTTCGATTGCTTCGGCTTCGCTTATGGCTGTGTCGTTTTTAGGCTGTTTTACGCCGATTTTAGTAATAAATTCGCTAAATTTCTTGCGGTCTTCTGCGATATCAATCGTGCGCGCGCTCGTACCGATAATCTTGGCTCCAATTGCGTTTAGGCGTTTGGCAAATTTAAGCGGAGTTTGTCCGCCAAAATGCACGATTACACCCTCTGGCTTTTCTGTCTCGATTACGGTGCGAACATGCTCGAAATCAATCGGCTCAAAATACAAAATATCGCTCGTATCGTAGTCGGTCGAAACCGTTTCTGGGTTGCAGTTATACATAATGCTCTTTATGCCAAGATCCCTTAGCGCATAACTTGCATGCACACAACAATAATCAAACTCTATGCCTTGACCTATGCGGTTTGGGCCACCACCGATGATTAGGACTTTTTTGGCGTTTTGTGGCGTTCTGGTTGGCAGGTTTGGCGTGATATTTGTGCTAGAATACAAATACGGCGTGAGAGCCTTAAATTCGCCTGCGCAGGTATCGACTTCGTTATACTCTAAATTTATGCCGTGTTTTGCGCGCGCAAAGAAAATATCATTTTGCGTAAGGCCTAGATTATCGACTTTGTTGATCAAATGCGCAATCATTTTGTCCGAAAAGCCCATAGTTTTGGCTTTGCGAAGCAAATTTGGAGCATTTAGGATATCCATGTCGATTTTGGCTTCAAATTCGACGATTTCGTGAATTTCGCGCAAAAACCACGGATCGATTTTGCTAAATTCAAAGACCTCATCTACGCTAAATCCCTCGCGAAAAGCTTGCGCGACATACAAAATTCTATCCTGCCCTGCGTTTCTAAGCCCAAAAATCAAATCATCTTTGCTTAAATTTAACTCGATAAAGCCATAGTAGCTTTTCTCCATTGAGCAAAGTGCTTTTTGGATACTCTCTTTAAATGTGCGCCCAATCGCCATTACCTCGCCGATACTCTTCATCGCAGTGCCTAAATGCGGGTTCGCACCCGGAAATTTCTCAAAGGCAAAACGCGGGATTTTTGTGACGATATAATCAATTACAGGCTCGAAACTCGCAGGCGTGCCAGTAATATCATTTTTTATCTCATCTAAGCTAAATCCCACAGCAAGCATGGTAGCGACTTTGGCTATCGGATAGCCTGTGGCCTTGCTAGCTAGGGCTGAGCTACGGCTGACGCGTGGGTTCATTTCGATTACTATCATGCGACCTGTGCGCGGATTTATGGCAAATTGCACATTACTTCCGCCCGTATCGACGCCAATCTCACGCAAAATCGCAAAACTCGCATCACGCATGCGCTGATATTCTTTATCCGTAAGAGTAAGAGCCGGTGCAATCGTAATGCTATCGCCCGTATGCACACCCATAGGGTCTAAATTTTCGATAGAGCAGACGATTATGCAGTTATCTTTGTTGTCCCTGATAACTTCCATTTCATACTCTTTCCAGCCAAGCAAACTCTCTTCAATCAAAATTTCATGGATTGGGCTGATATCAATGCCGTTTTGCGCGATTTCTTTAAATTCATCGATATTATACGCTACGCCACTTCCTGCGCCTCCAAGTGTATAACTAGCGCGGATAATTAGCGGAAAGCCGATTTCTTCGGCTGCTTGGTGAGCTTCTTCCATAGTGTAGGCGTATTTTGACTTTGGCAAATCCATGCCGATTTTAATCATAGCTTCTTTAAAAGCCACGCGGTCTTCGCCCTTTTTAATCGCTTCTGGTTTAGCGCCTAGAAATTTCACATCGCCTAGCTCGCCACTTTCATAGACTTCCATTGCGACATTTAGCGCAACCTGACCGCCCATAGTAGGCAGTATCGCATCGACGCTCTCTTTTTTGATAATTCGCAAAATACTCTCTTTCGTGATTGGCTCGACATAGGTCGCATCTGCAAAATCAGGGTCTGTCATAATCGTAGCTGGGTTTGAATTTATCAAAACTACGCGATAGCCCAAATTTTTCAAAGTTTTAGCAGCTTGTGTGCCACTATAATCAAATTCACACGCTTGACCGATGACGATAGGACCGCTTCCGATGAGCAATATCGTCTTTACATCTTCTCTTTTTGGCATTATCTTTCCTTTGTAACGACATACAAAAACGTTGGCATATTTGGATTTGCGTATGGCTCTATGACAGCGCTTTTGTATAATTTACCACTCTGAACTGATTTGACCCGCCCCACAGGCACGCCCTCGAAAAATATCTCGTCCTTTCCGCTCGTATAAACCTCATCGCCGACTTTTGGATCTAGCCATTGTGGGATAAATTTCACCACCAAAGCATTTCCCTCGCCGTTTGCAACGCCTGGAATTTGGCTCTCGCCGATTGAGACAGAAAAATTGCTTTTTTCATCTTTTTGGAGTATGGCTAGGGGTTTGTTATCGCGATTTACGACGATTCCTGCGGTTTTGCCCTCGCTGATGAGACCATAGACTTTATCTGGATTGAAATTTTTAAAATTTATCCAAAATTTGTTGTAATCATTTAAACTAGCGTAACTTAGCGTCCTAACAAGCTCGACACGCGGTTCGTAAGCGGAGCTGTTTTTATCAAGCAAAATTTTATTTAACTCCCCCGCAAAGGTGCCAAGAAGCATGGCGGATTTTTTCAGTTCCTCGTTTTCGGCACGCAGGGCTTCGATAGTGTTTGCTTGATCGATATGTTTTGAAATTTTGTTTTTTATAAAGCTCGTAATATCTTTGTAAGTATCAATAGCTCCTCCGCTAAGACCGATAAATTTACCATGAATTTGCGATCCAAAAATAAGCGAAGTAGCCACCAATACCACAGCGATGAGTAGAAACTTTACATTAGTCATTTGCTGCTTGTTTTAGCGATTTGATATCTTCTAGGGCCTTGCCAGTGCCGTTTGCCACGCAAAGCAGCGGCTCATCTGCGACAAATACAGGCAGTTTCACAGCCTCGCTTAGATATTTATCTAGCCCTCTAATTAGCGCGCCTCCGCCGGTTAAAACCACGCCGTTTTCTACGATATCGGCTGCGACTTCTGGCTGGATACTTTCAAGCACAAATTTTAGCGCGTCAGCGATTTCGCGGATCGAATCTTTTATCGCCTCTCTGACATCTTCGCTAGTTAAATCAACCGAACTTAAAAGCCCGCTGATTTGGTCCTTGCCTTTGACCGTGTAGGTTAGATCTTTTGGTTGTTGGATTGCGGTGCCGATTTTAATTTTGATCTCTTCGGCTGCACGCTCTGAGATAAGAAGGCTGTATTTTTCTTTGACATAATTTACAATGCTAGCGTCGATTTTATCGCCTGCTACGCGCACTGATTTTGCATTTATAATACCCCCTAGCGAAATCACGCCAATCTCTGTCGTGCCACCACCGATATCTACGACTAGCGAACCTTTCGCCTCGGCTACTGGAAGCCCTGCGCCAATCGCTGCCGCCATTGGTTCTTCGATTAGATAGACCTCGCGCGCACCTGCTATCATCGCGCTTTCTCGCACGGCCTTACGCTCGACCTGTGTAAGTCCGTAAGGGACAGAGATGATAATTCTAGGGCTTACAAAAAAGCGTCTTTTGTGCGTTTTTTCGATGAAATATCTAATCATCTTTTCGGTCATATCAAAGTCTGCGATAACGCCGTCTTTCATCGGGCGCACAGCCTCGATATCGCCTGGTGTGCGACCTAGCATTTCTTTGGCTTCTGCGCCCACAGCTATGATTTTTTGTTTGCCATAGCGTTCGTTTTGCACAGCCACGACGCTTGGTTCGTTTATGATTATACCTTTATCTTTGAGCAAAACTAGCGTGTTTGCCGTGCCAAGATCAATTCCCATATCACTAGAAAATAAGCCTAATAAAGAATCAAGTAACATTTATTCCCCTATGCAGTTAAATTTTGTTTTACTAATATCGGCTTTGCGCCCTCACTGACTACCTCTTTTGAGATAATCACATCATATCCACTAAGCTCTGGTAGGTCAAACATTATATCAATCATAATCTCTTCAATAATCGATCTAAGTCCCCTAGCACCAGTTTTGCGCTTGATAGCAAGTTTTGCTACCTCGCTTAGAGCTTCATCGTCAAATTTCAAATTTGCGCCGTCAATTGCGAAAAGTTTTTGGTATTGTTTTAAAATCGCATTTTTTGGCTCGGTTAAAATTCTCACCATTGCCGCCTCGTCGATTTCGTTTAAACTCGCCATGACATGAAGTCTGCCGATAAGCTCAGGGATTAGCCCATAATGCACCAAATCATCAGCCTCTACCATGCCAAGCAAATTTTGGTTTTCTTTTTTGCTTCGTTTTTCTTGCCCAAAACCAAGCACATTTTTGCCGATTCTATGGGCGATAATCTCGTTTATGCCATCAAACGCCCCACCGCAAACAAACAAAATATTTGTCGTATCAATTTGTATAAAATCTTGATTTGGGTGTTTTCTGCCACCTTTTGGCGGGATATTTACCACGCTTCCTTCGATGATTTTAAGAAGCGCTTGTTGCACGCCCTCGCCACTGACATCGCGCGTAATCGAGCGATTTTCGCTCATTCTAGCGATTTTATCGATCTCATCGACAAATACAATTCCCCTTTGAGCCCTCTCGACATCGCCATCGGCTGCTTGAAGCAGGCGAGTTAGGATATTTTCGACATCTTCGCCCACATATCCAGCCTCTGTTAGGCTTGTAGCGTCGCTGATTGCAATAGGCACATCTAAAAACCTAGCCAAAGTCTGCGCCATAAGCGTCTTGCCACTTCCTGTCGGACCGATTAGCAAAATATTTGATTTTGAAATTTCAGTATCGTCGCCCTCTATCTCATCTTTGCGGAAAATTCGTTTGTAGTGGTTATAAACACCCACACTAAAAATCTTTTTCGCCCTTTCTTGGCCGATTACATATCTGTCCAAAACCTCCATTAAAGCCTTTGGTTTAATCGCCTCGAAATCTATCTCACCTGCGATTCGTTCGCTCTTTTTCGCAACCTCCCCGCCATGAAGTGCCGCATAAGCCTGATCTATACAATAGCTACAAATCGAAGCCGTGCCACTATCGTTTGGGAAAATCGTAAGTCCGTCCTTTTCGCTCGAACCACAAAAACTACATTTATCTGACATTAATTTCTACCCTTATCTAGCGGAATTCCGCGTTTTGTGTTTAATATAAAATCGCACATTTTTTTCACATGCGCATTATCTGTTTCGTTTATCAAAATTTCGGCTTGTTCTTTTAATCCCACGCCTTGGTTAAACAAAAATTTATATGCTTTGTTGATGATTTCGACCGTATCTCTGTCAAATCTACGGCGAATTCCTGTTAAATTTAGCCCCCTGATATAGGCTCTGTTTCCCTCCGCTAGACAAAACGGCACTATGTCTTGTCCAAGCGCGCTAGCCCCTGCTATCATGCAACTCTCGCCGATTTTGACGAATTGATGCACGGGAGTTAGACCGCCGATTACTGCGTAATCGCCCATTTGCACATGCCCAGCCAAAGTGGCTGAATTTGCCAAAATAATATTATCGCCTAAAATACAATCATGCGCCACATGGCAATACGCCATCATAAAGATATTATCGCCAATGCGCGTAAATCCATCTCCCTTGTGCGAACCAGAGCTAATGGTGCAAAATTCGTGGATTGTGGCGTTTTTGCCGATTATAAGGCCTGTTTTTTCGCCTACTTCAAAGCTGATATCTTGCGGGATATCGCCCACAATCGCATAAGAGAAAATTTTAGAATTTTCGCCGATTGTAGTATCGCCGATGATGCGCGCGCCCTGCTTTATGAGTGTGCCAGAGCCGATTTTGGCCTGAGCGCTTATGAACGCATAAGGCTCGATTATGACATCATCGCCCAAAACTGCGCCATCTTCTACGATAGCGGTGTGATGAATTTTGCTCATTTTATTTATCCATTACCATTGCTTGAAGTTCAGCCTCGGCTGCCAAAACATCGCCTCCTGCGTCATCTTTGATATACGCTTCGCCCTTTAACTGCCAAATTCTGCCTCTGTGTTTAATCGCCTCTAAGCGATATTCTAAGCGGTCCCCTGGACGCACTGGTTTGCGAAATTTCGCCTTGTCGATACTCATAAAATACACAACCTTGTCGCTTAAATCTGTGCCCTCAGCTTCCATTGATTTAAACGCCAAAATTCCCCCAGCTTGGGCAAGTCCCTCGATAATCATAACGCCCGGATAAATCGGGTGACCAGGAAAGTGACCTTGAAAAATTTGCTCGCCATAGGTGATATTTTTGTAAGCGATTATCGTTTTTCCCATATCCATATCGGTAACTTTGTCGATCAAAAGCAACGGGTAGCGGTGCGGGAGTATGTTTAAGATTTCGGTTATGTCGATCATTTCGTATCCTTGATAAAAATTCTTGCCATTTTACCCTAACTTTACTAAAATTTCCCTAACATCTAAAAATATCCGAGATAGCGCATAAATCTCCACTTTGGCTGGGTAAATTTCATCTACGACGATGATTGGCGAAAGCGAGCGCGCACCGCAAATTTTCGCGCGAATTTGCTCTTGTTTTTTCAGACTTGGCGGATTTTTTAAAATTTCGGCTGTGTTTTTGAAATCTATTTTTAAAATTTCGTTGAAAAATTTAAGGCTTAAAATTTTAATCTCGCCCTTGTCGCAGTAAAATTTCTCACAACTCTCATTTATGCTGAATTTGACAAATTCGCGCCTAAAATGGGAGTTATGCAAGATAAACGAAGGCCTTATCTGCCCAGAGAATTTCACCCACGCCCTAAGCAGGCGGTAGTTTAAAAACTCATCTCTGATAATCTCAAATTTCACCCCCTCGCGCCTAAATTTCGCCACTTTTTTATAAATTTTAAACTTTTCCTCTATCGAAGCAGGCAAAATTTCCCCGCCAACTGGCGACATAAGCTCGTAAATTTCGCCCTCTCCGCGCTGTGCGCGTAGCGCAAACATGCAGCCGCAGTAGTTTTGGTGATAGAGCCTATCTTTTTTGGCTAGGGCAAACTGCTCGTTCGTGCCGCCGTTTTTGCGAAAATCAGGCGCGACAAACTCCAAATTTTGCTCTTTGCAGATTTTTTCTAGCGAATTTACAAGCTGAGCGTGCGATTTTTTGGGGCTCATTAAAAGCGTCGTGGTGATTTTTTTCTCGCCAATACTGCGCGCGAAGCAGGCGGTGTTTTGCATACGAAAATCGAAGCAAAACTCACAGCGCCTGCCCTTTTCTGGCTCGTTTTCAAGGCCTTTTGCCCCTTCTAACCACGCCTCATAATCATATTCCCCAGCGTAAAATTTGATCCCTAGCCCCTCGCACACGCTCTTTGCGTCCTCTAACCTCAGCAAATACTCGCTGTAAGGGTGTATGTTTGGGTCGTAAAAATACCCTACCAAGGGCTCATCGCACTCGCGCGCTAACCTACGCAAAAAATAATCACAATCCACCGCACAACAGATATGAACTAACAAAATCAGCCTTTTAATTTAATTTGCTATAATTTTAGATTATTAAATTTAACAATCAATAGGCGCAAAAATGGTGAAATTTTTAGCAAAACACAAGAAAAAATTTATTTATAGCATTTGTGGGATTGGCGCGTTTTACACGCTTTTTGGCTTTTTTGGCGTGCCACTTCTCATCGAAAAAGCAGTTCCAAAAATCCTAGAAAACGAGGCAAATTTCAGCATTAAAAGCGCGAAATTTAACCCCTTTACCTACGAGCTAAACATCACCGCTCCCTCGCTTTCGACTTTCAAACCACTATTTTCGGCAGAGAAAATCGATGTCAAGCTGAAATTTGGCGAGCTGTTTAACAAAACCATAGATATCCAAACCCTGCGCCTGCAAAGCCCTAAAATCAGCATTTCGCGCGAAAATAACGGCTCGTTTAATTTCGAGAGCCTTTACGCTAATAGCGAGAGCGAAGAAACGGACGAAAATTCGAGCATAAATGTCAAGCTGGATAATTTCAAAATCGAAAACGGCGGAGTTTTTTACGAAGATTTAAGCCTAGAACGGCCCTTTAAAATCGAGCTTGGTAACTTAAACTACGAAATAGCTGGGCTAAATTTGGCTAGTAATTCTATCGGAAACCACGATTTTAACGCCTCTTCGCAGACTTTCGATAATATCTTTCACTCAGGCTCAATCAGCCTAAATCCGCTTAAAATCGAGGGAAATTTAAGCGTAGAAAATCTCAAAATCAATCCGTTTTGGCTATCGTTTTTGGATATAAAAGAGCTTAATCTACTCGGCGGGAAAATCAGCGCAAACGCCCTTTATGAGGTGATTTTGGACGAGGAAATCGCGCTAAATTTGAAAAAAAGCAAAATCGCACTAAACGATTTTGCCCTGCTTGCTAGCCAAAATTTAATCAAATCAGAGCAAATTTCGCTTGCAAATATCGATTTTGACGCCAAATTTGGGGAAAATTTAGCCACAAACTTGCGCCTTGGCGAAATTTCGCTTAAAAATAGCGATTTTCTAAGCGCAGAAAATAACGCGAGTTTGGGCGAATTTAGGGCTTTTGATTTTGGTTTAAAATTTGGCTTAGAGGGCGAAAATTTGGGCTTAAATGCGAATTTAGACAAGATAAATTTAAGCGAGTGCAAATTTAACGATAGCCTAATAAATTTAAGCGCAAAGGGTGGCGAAATTTCGCAAATCAGCGCAAATTTTAGGGGCGAAAACAACGCCTCCAAAACAGAGGCAAAAGTCGCAAAAATCGAAATTTTGCCACTAAATTTAGCCTTGGCGAAATTTGACAAAATAAATTTAGCAAATTTAAGCGCAGATGATTTTAGCTTCCAAATGGACGAAAAAGGCTCAAATTTAGCCCTAAATTTGGCAAAATTTGGCGAGCTTAGCCTAGCTAATAAAAACGAAAAATTTAGCGGAATTAAAAATTTAAGCGTGCAAAAGCTAAGCTTTGCCCTAGATAAACTTGCCCTAAATATCGATAAAATCGGCATTGACGCGCCATTTTTTAACTCAGAGATTAGCGAAGAGGGCGCAAAAAGCATAAACGATTTAAGCGCGATTTCTTACGCGCCTAGCAAAGCGGAAAATGCGAAATTTAGGCAAAATTTATTAGCTTGGATACACTCGCTCGCCCCAGAGGGAAATTTCACGCAAAATAGCGAAAATAACGGCTCCGCGCGCAGTATTTCACCAGCCAAAAATGAGCCAAAATTTAGCTTTGCTATCGCGCAAATCGCGCTAAATGGCGGCCACGCGAAAATCACAGAGAGCTTCGTAGCCCCAAAGATGACCCACAACCTCGCTAAAATTGACGCTAGCGTGCAAAATCTATCTAGCAATTTTAGCGCCCCTTTTAGCGCCAAAGCAAGCGTGGCAAGCGACGAAATAAGTGCCAATGCGACCTCGAAAATCACCATAAATCCGCTGAACTTAGACATTGATTTTGATGTCGCCCACCCTGATTTGCGCAAAGCAAACCCGTATTTGGAGCAGTTTTTAAACGCAAAAATCGCAAGTGGTAGCGCAAATTTAAAAGGAAATTTCAAATTTAGCGATAAATTCGCGCTAAATACTGAAATTTCGGGCAAAAATTTAGCCCTAAACGACGCAAAAGGGGCGAAAGTTTTTAGCATAAATAGCGCAAAAGTGGGCGCGCTAAGCCTAAACGAGAGCAAAATCGATATCAAAAATATCGCCATAAACGCCCCTTACGCGAAAATCCATATCGCCAAAAACGGCGAAATAAACCTAGCCAAACTAGCCAAAACTTCGCCAAAATCCACAAGCAAACCAGCCTCCAAATCGCCCGCACCAAAAGCCCAAGCAGGTGGGCAAAAAAACGCTTTTGGCGTAAATATTGCAAATATCAGCGTGCAAAACGGCTCGTTTAATTTCATCGATGATACGCTCTTTATGCCACTAAATATCACGGTCTCAAAAATCAAAACTACAATCGATAAAATCAGCGACAAATCCCAAGCAAACCTCAAATTTAACGGCCTTGTGGGCAAAAGTGGCTTAGGGCAAATCGCTCTTAGGGCCTACCCTTTCGCGCCAGAGCAAAAAAGCGATATTAGCGTGGTTTTAAAAGATGTCGCGCTCAGTGATATCACCCCATACAGCGCGAAATTCGTGGGCTATGAGATAAAAAGTGGCAAGAGCAATTTAAAGCTAAATTATAAAATCAACGCCTCCAAACTAAACGCCACAAACGACATAAACCTCGATAATCTCGTGCTTGGCGAAAAAGTTGAGAGTAAAGACGCGCTGGATTTGCCACTGGATTTAGCGATTTCGATTCTCAAAGACAGCGACGGCCAAATCAATGTCAGCCTGCCAATCAGCGGGAATCTAAACGATCCGAAATTTAGCTTTGGTGGCGTGATTGTGGGGGCTCTGACAAAGCTATTTAGCGATATCGTGCTAAGTCCGTTTAGGTTTTTGGGCAAAATTGCTGGAATCGATACTTCTAGCCTCGACGGAATTGATTTTGAGCCAGCTAGTAGCGAGATTTTGATCAGCGAAAACGAAAAAATCGAGAATCTTGCCACGATTGCAAAATCAAAGCCAGAAATCAAAATCACCCTAACCCCAGCATATAACGAGAAGCTCGATACCAGGGCGTTTAAGCTCGTCACGCTAAACGAAAATATAGACAGGGTAATGCTAAAAGAAAATCTCTCATCTGACGCTGCGATTGCGAGCCTAAGGGCGAAACACCACATAAAAGAGGGTGGCGAAGAGGGATTTGAAAAACTAATACAGGCGCAAAAATTCACAACCTCGCGCCTAAATGATTTAGCCGTCGCGCGCGCTAAATCCGTGCAAAGCGCGCTTGCGAATTTGGGTGTTTCGGACTCACAAATCGTGATTAAAAAACCTGCAAATGTCAGCGCGAAGCAAGATAGCTTCATCAGCGTCGGCCTTGGCGTAGAGAAGTGAAATTTAAAATTTTGCAAATTTAGCGGTAAAAATTTTAAAGTCGTTGATTGCTTCGTCAAGGCTATGCCTTTCCTCGCAATGACAATAGCGGACAAAATTTACGCCGGGTGTGTCATTGCAAAATACTGCCCCGAAACACTCACCATTGTCATTGCGAGAATTTTGCGTTAGCAAAATTCGTGGCAATCTACGAATTTAAAATTCCTTGCGCTAAATTTGCTGTCATTGCGAGAAAACGAAGTTTTCGAAGCAATCCAGAAAATTTAAATTCAAAATTCAACCTAAATTTAGCATTGAACGATTTTTTGAATTTAACCTGCGCCGTGTTTTTCTCGTAAGGGGGAGGGCGCGCTTTTTAGGAGACGCTACCCTCCCCCTTACCAACCCCCACCCCTGTAAAACCTTAGAAGTGGCTAAATTTAAAGCTTCGCTTTAAATTTAGCTGGTTTTATTTTTACTGAAATGCTTCGCATTTCCTTGCCTTATAAATTCCACGCAACGAATTCAGAAATAAGCTAAATTTGGCTATACTACGCCAAATTTTTACAAATTCAGAAAGGGTTAAAATGGTTAGGATTGGTATCCACGGCGGCAGCGGCAGAATGGGAAGTATGATTTATGAGTGTCTGAAAAACTACGAAAACGCGGAAGTTAGCGCGATTTATACTATCGAGGAGCTATCATACAGCCCCAAATGCGTAATCACAGACGATTTGGCGAAATTTTTTGATTCTTGCGATGTGGTGATTGATTTTACCATTAGAGATGGGGCAATAAATTTATTAAAATTCGCCCAAACTCACCCAAAACCCCTTGTCATCGGCACTACTGCCCTAGGCGATGAGGGCGAAGCACTACTAAAAGAGTGCGCGCAAAAAATGCCAGTTTTTCACGCGACAAATATGAGCCTTGGCGTAGCCGTGCTAAACAAGCTCGTAAATCTAGCTAGCAAGGCTTTGCGCGATTTTGATTGCGAAATAGTCGAAATGCACCACAAACACAAAAAAGACGCCCCAAGTGGCACAGCAATGACATTAGCCACTACTGCTGCAAATGCGCGAAATTTAGATATCAAAAAAGTGCGAGTTAGCGGTAGAGACGGACTAATCGGAGAGCGGGGCAAAGACGAAATCGCTGTCATGGCACTTCGTGGTGGCGATATCGTCGGACGCCACACGGTAGGGTTTTACAACGATGGCGAGTATATCGAGCTAAACCATACCGCCACGAGCCGTGCAACCTTCGCCAATGGCGCGATTAAGGCTGGAATTTGGCTTGCCACACAAAAAAATGGCCTTTATAGCATAAATGATTGTTTAGGATTTTAAAATGTGCGCGATAGTAGGAGTTATAAATTCAGCCAATGCGGCTAAAACGGCGGTTTATGGGCTGTTTTCGATGCAGCACCGAGGCCAAGAGGCAAGCGGAGTAAGTGCTAATCACAACCACCATATAAACACGGTAAAAGGTCAAGGACTAGTAACCAAAATTTTCACCCCGCAAGCCCTTGAAATTTTAAAGGGAAATAGCGCAATCGGCCACAATCGCTACTCCACAGCAGGCAACGAGAGTATCCACGACGCGCAACCAATCTCTGCTAAATACGCCCTAGGCGAAATTTCAATCGTGCATAATGGAAATTTAATAAACAAAGATAGCGTTAGATCTGAGCTAATCGCCGAGGGAGCGATATTTCAGTCAAATATGGACACAGAAAATATCTTGCATTTGATCGCTAGAAGCAAAGAAAAAAAATTGCAAAACCGCATAATCGAGGCTGTGAAAAAATGCGCTGGGGCGTATTCGCTTCTGATTTTAAGTCGTAGCAAAATGTTTGCCCTGCGCGATCCACACGGCGTAAGGCCCCTTAGTATCGGAAGACTAAATGATGGCGGATATATCGTAGCGAGCGAAACATGCGCCTTTGATTTGGTGGGAGCGGAGTTTATCAGAGATGTGAAGCCCGGCGAAATGGTGATTTTCGAAGAGGGCAAAGACGAGATAAAATCGCTTCAAATTTTCGAAGAGGTTGATCCTAGAATTTGCGCGTTTGAATACATATATTTCGCCCGCCCAGACAGCACGGTCGAGGGCAAAAATGTCTATAATATCCGCAAAAAACTAGGCGCAGTTTTGGCTGGGAAATGCAAAAATATCAAGGCGGATTTTGTCGTCCCTGTCCCAGATAGTGGCGTGCCAGCAGCTTTGGGATACTCGGCTGCAAGCGAGGTGCCTTTTGAGCTAGCGATTGTGAGAAATCACTATGTGGGGCGCACCTTTATCGAGCCGACACAAGAAATGCGAAATTTAAAGGTCAAACTCAAACTAAACCCTATGAGCGAGGTTTTAAAAGACAAAAGCATAGTCGTCATCGACGATAGTATCGTGCGCGGAACCACGAGCAAAAAAATCGTCGAGCTTCTGCGCCACGCTGGGGCGAGGGAGATTCACATGTGTATCGCAAGCCCAGAAATCAAGCACCCAGATAGATACGGCATAGACACACCAAGCTACGCCGAGCTAATCAGCGCAAACAAAAGCACCGAAGAGGTGCGCGAGTATATCGGCGCAGACAGCCTGACATTTCTAAGCATAAATGAGCTTGTCGGCGCACTAGGTGATGAGCGAAAATATTCGCTAATCAGTTTTGACGGAGATTATTTTATAAAGGAGTAAAAATGCCAATCATCAATATCCACCTAACCAAACCAGCCCCAAGCAAGGAGTTGCAAGACAAAATCGCTGGCGAAATCACCAAAACAATGGTCGAAAACCTAGGCAAGGTGCCAAGTCGCGTGGTCGTGAAATTCGAATACGACGAGGCTGAGAATTTCTATTTCGGTGGCGAAAGCGTCGCAGATATGCGAAAAAAGGCGCAAAATGGCTGAGACTACATTTAGCGCAGAGGATTTAGCGCGCAAAATCACGCTTGCTAAGGGCGATATGGCGCCAAATTTCGCCCTAGAAAACGCCGACGGGGTGCAAATTCGCCTAAGCGATTTTATCGGCAAAAGGGTCGTTTTGTATTTTTATCCTAAGGATAATACGCCTGGTTGCACCACTGAGGCGTGCGAATTTAGCGAGCTTTGGGATAAATTTATCGCCGAGGACGCCCTGATTATCGGCATTAGCCCGGATAGCACCAAATCACACGCAGGTTTCATTGCCAAGCAAAGCCTACGCCATATCCTACTAAGCGACCACGAACGCGAAGTCGCCAAGGCTTACGGCGTGCTTCAAGTGCGCAAAAACTACGGGCGCGAGTATCTAGGGATCGTGCGCTCGACATTTCTAATCGGCAAAGACGGCAAAATCGAAAAAGTCTATAAATCTGTCAAAGCCAAAGACCACGCCGCAAAGGTGCTTGGCGACATTTTGGCGCAAAAATAAACAAAATTTAAGCGCAAATTTGGGGTAAAATTTCGAAATTTTAACGAATTTCAAAATTTGCCCCTTTTTAAATTTAGCCGAATTTACAGGGGAAATCAATGAAAAAATTTTTAATTTTTATCTGCGCTTTGGGGGTTTTGTGTGGCGCGCAGGGCGAAAATTTGACCAAAGAGCAAATTTTGCAAAAATACTCTGCCTCCACGCCCAAACTTTGGGGCGAGGAATTGCAGGGTGTAATTAAAAATTTCAAAACTGACAAAAAGCAAGTCGCCCTCACGCTCGATTTGTGCGGAAGCAAAACGGACGATTTGGACGAGAGAATCGTGGAATTTTTAGAAAAACACAGCCTAAAAGCGACATTTTTTGTAAATTTGCGCTGGATAGAGAAATTCCCGCAAAAATTCGAGCGTTTGCGCCAAAATCCAAATTTTGAAATCGAAAATCACGGCACCGCACACTCCCCAGCCTCGCTAAATGGGGCTAGCATTTACGGCATAAAGGGCACGGCGGATGCTGGCGAGCTATACGATGAAATCGCGCGAAACGCGGAATTAATCGCAAGGCTTACTGGCGCGCGCCCGAAATTTTACCGCTCAGGCACGGCGTATTACGATGAGCTTGCCGTGGCGCAGATTTATGATATGGGATACGCGCCCGTGGGATTTAGCGTGCTAGGAGATGCAGGGGCTACGATGAGCGCGGAAGGGGCGCGCACCGCTGTGTCTAGTGCGCGCGGCGGCGACATCATCATCGCTCATGCAAACCACCCCGAAAAGCCAAGTGGCGCAGGCGTGGTGGGGGGCCTTAAAATTTTGGTTAAAAATGGCTTTGAGTTCGTGCGATTAGACGAGGTTTTGGAGTAAATTTCGCCCGTTTTGTCATCGGCAAAATTTGCGAAATATTTTGTGGCGATTCAGGGAAATTCCCTAGCCCTTGATTTGTCATTGCAAGCAAGTTTGCTTGCGTGGCAATCTACGAGCTTGAAATTCAAAGTCAGCGTTTTGGCTAATTTCATTGAATTTTAAAATTTTGCAAATTTAGCGATTGGCGATTTTAATTCGTAGATTGCTTCGTCAAGGCTACGCCTTTCCTCGCAATGACAGATTTGGCAAAATTTACATTTGATTTGTCATTGCAAAAATGCGAAACATTTCGTATCGTTTTTGGCGATACGACCTGAAAGGAAAATTTATGGGATTAATTATAACTTTTGTATTTGCCGCTTATGTAGTAGTAAGCGTTATAATATGCGTTATTGTGGGTGCAGTTTCAAAAAGCAATAAAGCAGTGGCTATATCTGTTGCCTTATGTGTTTTAGTGCCGTTTTACGATGTCGTTCCTACTAGGATTATCGCAAATAAATATTGCCAAATAGAGCCTAAATCTAAGATTGATAAAATTGTAGAATATCCAAAAAGTGTATATGTCAAAATTGACAACGCCAAAGTTGGTGATATACATACTAGCTTACATTTAATAGAAGATTTATTGGACGGAATTCATATTGAAAAAATAGCAATCGAGTGTAATAGCAAAATAACGGATAAATATAAATGCAGCAATGGAAAAGTAGAAGAAGTATATTTTGATAAAAATTCAACCCATTACACGCAATACATAAATTTAATTTCGCAATATCAAAATTTACACGCCGATAAATCAGCTCAATTCGATTTTTATAGGAAAAATAAAAAGGTTATTGAAGAAGCCAAATTCAAAATAACAAAACGCAATGAAGTGGAAAAAGATAGAGATATTATCAAAAATTACAACTATTCTATAATAATAAATAAAAGTGAAAAAATCTCTGATAGTTTATTTGAAAATGCTTTTTATCATATCGTAAATGTATCTATTGTAGAAAATAAAACAGAAAAAGAGATAGCTTTTTGGAAAATGTATATTAGAAATAAAGAAGCGACTTTTATTTTTCCAGAAATATTAATGCCACATTTGGCCGATGATTACCAATTTACGAATAAAGTATGTGGCAAAAGACAAGAGATAGAAAAAGTCTTTGATATGGATAAATGGGGTTTTGATTTTTCAATTTTATTTAACTATCGTATCTATCTCAGATAAAAATACAAAAATTTTTAATAAAGGAGAAATCTAATGAATACATTAGAACAAAACATTACGGAATTTGGGCTGTTAGCCGAAATGGCTTATTTAAAGCAAAATAAAATTTTTAAAAAGTGAAATGGGTGCGTTTTGTGAATTTAAAACAAAAATATAGAATTTGTAGAAATATCAGATATGTATTATTTTTGCCATTAATTTTAGTATTTGGTTATTTGGCGGGAGCATTAGTATCTATGATATTGTTATTGATTAGTGATAGTGTTGCAATAAGAATTACTATTAATCTAATTATAGCTTTGTTCGTTTGTATTTATCTTGTTAAATATTTTTATGCTAGATATAAACAATTCAAATACAGCAATTTATTTATAAAAAATCCAAAATTAAGTGTGATGGTTTTTTGCATTGAAAATTTGTCATTGATAATTTTGTATGTTGATTTTTTGTGTTTTATTACAATAAAGTATTTATATGGCAATAGCGAATATATAAATACCCTTATAGGATTATTTAGTTTTTTGGTTGCACCGATTTGTGTGTTTGTTTTTATAATAACTTACATGTTTAATGAAAGGAAATAAAAATAAATAATTTAGATAAATTTAGCCCAAAAATGGGCTAAATTTAGAATTTTAGTGTTTTGATAGATAGTTTGTATCGTAGTCGTTGTTGATAAAATCAGGGTTGTTCATCATAGCGATGTGGAAATCGCGGGTCGATTTGATACCGCCGATGACGAGCTGGGATAGTGCGATTTTCATTTTCGAAATCGCGCGAAGCCTATCTTTGTCATGCACGATGAGCTTGCCAATCATACTATCGTAAAATGCCGGCACGCTGTATCCCTCATACACATGGCTATCCATACGCACATTACGCCCACCAGGAGCTATGTAGCGAGTGATTTTGCCCGGATTTGGCATGAAACTTTTCGGATCTTCGGCTGTGATTCTGCACTCAATCGCATGTCCGCTAAATTTAATCTCGTCTTGGCTAGGGAGCTTGTGTCCCTCGGCTACCCTTATCATTTGCTCGATCAGATCAAGCCCTGAGCGCATTTCGCTGATTGTATGCTCGACCTGCAAGCGCGTATTCATTTCGATGAAATAAAAATTCTTATCCTTGCTGTCGTATAAAAACTCAAATGTTCCCGCACTGACATAGCCAATCGCCTTAGTCGCGCGAACGGCTGTTTCTAGGAGCTTGGCGCGGGTTTCTTCGTCGAGTATCACTGCTGGGCTCTCTTCGATTAGCTTTTGGTGGCGGCGTTGCATAGAGCAGTCGCGCTCGCCCACATGTAGGACATTTCCGTGCTCGTCGCCGATGACTTGAACCTCGATATGGCGCGGATTTGTGATGTATTTTTCCATATACATTGTCCCGTCGCCAAACGCGCTCATAGCCTCGCTCTCAGCCGACCAGAAAAGCTTTTCTAAATCCTCTTCTCTCTCGACCACTCTCATACCGCGTCCGCCACCACCAGCGGCTGCTTTGATGATGACAGGATAGCCGATTTCTTTGGCTAGTTTGCGCGCAGCCTCGACATCGGCAATCGCGCCATCTGATCCTGGCACTACTGGGATTCCAGCTCTCATCATTACTTGCTTAGCCTTGCTTTTATCGCTCATTAGCGTCATAGCTTCAACACTTGGGCCGATAAATTTAATGCCGTGTTTGGCGCAAATTTCGACGAAATTTTGATTTTCGCTCAAAAATCCATAACCAGGAAAAATCGCATCAGCCTCTGTCAGCTCGCATGCTGTGATGATTGCAGGGATATTTAGGTAGCTATCGGTTGAGCGCGGCCCACCTATGCAGATCGCAGCGTCAGCGTATTTGACATAAAGTGCGTCTTGATCGGCTGTTGAATGCACGACAATAGCCTTTTTGCCCATTTCCTGAATAGTGCGAAGTGCGCGAAGTGCTATCTCACCGCGGTTTGCGATAAGAATTTTATTTAGCTCTTTCATAGCTTTTCAACCTCAAATAGCGACATAGCGTATTCTACTGGCTGTCCGTCCTCTACTAGCGATTTGATGATACGACAATCAAACTCAGCCTCGACCTCGTTCATAATCTTCATCGCTTCGATAATGCCGATAGTATCGCCTTTATGCACGACTTGACCAGCACTTACAAATGGATTTGCGCCAGGACTTGCAGCCTTGTAAAAAGTGCCAACCATAGGACTATCGATAGTATCCATGCTAGCCTTGCTAGCTGCGTGAGAGTCGCCTACGACGACATTTACAGCTGGCACAGCAGCTGGGGCGTGCGGTGCAGGTGTGGCACATGCTGCGCCTGTTTCGATATCTGCGCCGAATTTTTTAATCTCGATTTCAAAATCATCGTTTTTAATTTTAATCTTGCTCAGAGATGATTTTTCGTCAAAAAAAGTCATCAATTCCTTAATATCTTCTTGTTTCATTTATTTCTCCTAAAAATAGAAATTCCAAAGGCGCATTTTACCTAAATTTAGTTAATTCTTACATTAAATTTAAATTTGGCGAAATTTTGTGAAATTTGAAATTGAGTAAAATTTAAAAAAGGGCGCAAAACCTGCGCCCAAGAGTTATTAATGAGTAGCGTAAATTTCAGCAATTTTCGCTTTGTCTAGACCTTTTGAAAGGGCAAGTTGTAGTAAAACCCTAGCTTTGGCAGCGTTTAGGTTGTCGCTTGTCAAAAAGCCGTATTTTGCGTCATCAACTTCTGCGCCAACGCTTGTTGAGCCAGAGCCTGTGCGAGAAGCGCGAACTACGACAACGCCGTTTTCGCTAGCTTTTGCAAGTGCAGCTTCGACGGTTGGGAAAGGATTTCCATTACCCATACCAGCTAGCACGATACCTTTGGCGCCGTTTGCAACAGCAGTTTCAACGAAATCAGCGACATCTTGTGCGTGAGCGAACAAAATATCAACGCGTGGAAGCTCTTTTACATCTTTGATGTTAAATACGCTATCGACTGTGTGTTTGCGAAGTGGATTCATATAGAAATTTACGATTCCGTAATTTACAGTGCCGATTTTGCCAGCATTTGGTGAAGCAAATGTATCAACAGCAGTTGTGTTTGTTTTAGTTACTTCGCGTGCAGCGTGAATTTCGTCGTTCATTACGACCATTACGCCTTTTTCGCGAGCGCTTGGGTTGATTGCGACATTTACTCCGTTAAAGATATTTAGCGGGCCATCTGCGCTTAGTGAAGTGCCAGATCTCATCGCGCCAACCATTACGATAGGTTTTTTAGTTTTTACGACTAAATTTAGAAAATACGCTGTCTCTTCCATAGTATCAGTTCCATGAGTGATGACTACGCCATCGACATCGTTTTTCGTAAGTAGCTCATTTACGCGGTTTGCTAGTTTTAGCCAAACTTCATCGTTCATCTCTTGTGAGCCGATTTGCGAAATTTGCTCACCTTTGACATTTGCGATGTCGTTGATTTGAGGAACGGCAGCTAGCAATTCATCGACAGTTTTTGTGCCTGATGTGTAATCACCGCTAACAGCGCTATCGCCTCCACCAGCGATTGTGCCACCTGTGGCCAAAATGTAGATGTTTGGTTTAGCTGCAACTAGTGATGAAGCGATAAAAAGCGCAGCGAACGCAAATTTGCCTAAGATTTTCATCTTGTCTCCTTAAAATTTGATAAATTTCTGCATTTAATTGCAAAATTAAATTTGAATTATAGCACCAAATTTGTAAATCGTGGAATTTTATTGCTATAATGCGCGAAAAATTTTTCAGTTTAAGGATAAATATGGGACTAAAAAGCGATAAATGGATTAGAGAAATGTCGCAAAAGCACGCTATGATAGTGCCATTTGCCGAAGAGCAAGTGGGAAAAGGCGTGGTGAGCTATGGCGTATCAAGCTACGGATATGATATCAGAGTGGGAAATGAGTTTAAAATTTTCACAAATATCGGTGGCACGGTCGTCGATCCTAAGAATTTCGACGAAAAAAATGTCGTAGATTTTGTAGGCGATATCTGTATCGTCCCGCCAAATTCTTTCGCGCTGGCTCGCACAATCGAGTATTTTAATATGCCCTCCAATGTGCTTGCAATCTGCCTTGGCAAGAGCACTTACGCAAGGTGCGGAATCATCGTAAATGTAACGCCTTTTGAGCCGGGATTTAAGGGGCATATCACGATCGAAATCTCAAACACAACCCCGCTTCCAGCCAAAATTTACGCAAACGAGGGAATCGCGCAGGTGCTGTTTTTGCAAGGCGATGAGCCGTGCGAAGTAACATACGCTGACAAAAAGGGCAAATACCAAGCCCAAGAGGGCATTACGCTACCAAGAATTTTAAAATAAGAGAGAAATATGAAAAATTTAGTCATAGTTGAATCACCAGCCAAAGCCAAAACGATAAAAAAATTTTTAGGCGAAGATTACGAAGTAATCGCTAGCAAAGGTCATATCCGCGACCTTCCGCAGAAAAAATTTGGCATTAAAATCGACGGCAACAAATTTAGCCCCGAATACGAAACCAGCACCGATCACGAAGCAATCGTGTCGCAGATAAAAAATTTAGCCAAAAAAGCAGGTCAAATTTACCTAGCAACCGACGAGGATAGAGAGGGAGAGGCGATAGCATACCATATCGCAGAATCAATCGGCAAAGCCCCAACCAGCCTGCCTCGCATTGTATTTCACGAAATCACAAAAAGCGCGATTGATAACGCCATAAACTCGCCTCGCACGCTCGATATGAATAGCGTAAATGCCCAACAAGCGCGTCGCTTGCTAGATCGCATAGTAGGATACAAGCTAAGTCCGCTACTAAACACCAAAATCCAAAGAGGGCTAAGCGCTGGGCGCGTCCAAAGCGCGGCTTTAAAAATCATTGTCGATAAAGAGCGCGAAATAAGGGCATTTGTGCCGGTAGAATACCACAGCATAGACGCTGTTTTTAAGAAAAAGCTAGAAGCCGAATTTGTCAAATTTAACGGCGAAAAAATGGAAAAACTATCCATAAAAACAAAGTCTGAGGCAGATAAAATTCTAAAAATTTTAAAAAGCGAAGAATTTAGCGTTAGCGCGATTGAGAGCAAATCTCGCAAAACAGCCCCAAGCGCGCCGTTTATGACAAGCACGCTTCAACAAGCAGCCTCAACTAGCCTTGGCTTTAATCCACGCAAAACTATGAGCCTAGCCCAAAGCCTGTATGAGGGCGTGAATACGAATTTTGGCGGTGCGATTACATATATGAGAACAGATAGCCTAAATTTAGCCAAAGAGGCCGTCGCTGCCGCACGCGATATGATCGAAAAAACCTATGGCGCGCAGTATCTGCCAAAATCGCCAAACATTTACACCACCAAATCCAAAGGCGCGCAAGAAGCCCACGAGGCGATTCGCCCTACAAACATAGCCTTTACCCCACAAATGGCAAAGGCCACGCTCCCACGCGACGAAGCTAGGCTTTATACGCTGATTTATAATCGTTTCATCGCATGCCAAATGAGCGCTTCTACCTCAGATATCCAAACAATCACGATTTGCGGGGCGAGCGCTGAATTTCGCATAAGCGGGCGCAAGGTTACATTTGACGGATTTTACAAGGTTTATGGTGATTTGGATAAGGATAAAATTTTGCCTGAGCTTAAAAAAGGCGATAAAATGGAGCTCGAAAGCCTAGGAAGCGAGCAACATTTCACCGAAGCACCAGCTAGGTATTCAGAAGCTAGTTTAATTAAAAAGCTAGAAAGCCTAGGCATTGGCAGACCAAGCACTTATGCGCCAACTATCACGCTTCTAACCTCGAAAAAATATGTCGAAATCGACAAAAAACAGCTAATCCCAGCCGAGGTCGCCTTTAAAATCACCGAGGTTTTGGAGGGGCATTTTAAAAATATCGTCGATAGCAACTTCACCGCCAAAATGGAAGAAAAACTCGACGAAATCGCCGAAAACAAGGCTGATTGGCAAGAAATTTTAGCGAATTTTTACTACCCATTTATGGACGAAATCGCCAAAGGCAAAAGCGAAATCGCTAGCCAAAAAATCTCCGAACCAATCGGCGAGAAATGCCCACAATGTGGCAAAGAGTTAGTAAGGCGCGCTGGGCGTTTTGGCGAGTTTATCGCGTGCGAAGGGTATCCGAAATGCAAATACTCTCGCAATCTAGGCGAGAGCGCAGATGAGGCAAACAAATCCGAGCCTGAAAAAATCGGCGAGAAATGCCCACAATGTGGCAAAGAGCTAGTCAAGCGCGCTGGGCGTTTTGGCGAGTTTATCGCGTGCGAGGGCTATCCGAAATGCAAATACTCTCGCCAAATCGAAGGCGCTGCCAAAGCCCCAGCCAAAAAGGCCACCAGCACCGGCGTAATCTGCCCAAAATGCGCCAAGGGCGATGTGGTCGAGAGATTTTCGCGCAGGGGGAAATTTTATGGTTGCTCGAACTATCCAAAGTGCGATTTTGTGAGCAACTACGCCGTGCTTTCGCGCAAATGCCCTGAGTGCAAAAACACCTACATGGTGCGAAAAGAGCTGAAAAAAGGCAATTTCGCCGAGTGTCCGAAATGCAAATTTAAAGAGGAAATCGAATAAATAAATTTAGCCATTGCCAAATTTGGCGTGGCTAAATTTCGAAATTTAACCAAAATGAGCGAAATTTTAATTTTAATCACGCTAGGATTTTTCATATTTACCTCGCCGTATCTAGCCAAAGTGCTAAAAATCCCAGTCTCGCCCACAGAGATAATCCTAGGCATAATCGCTGGAAATTTGGGCCTGCTTTATGCCAATCCTACCTTTGATTTCGCCTCTAAAATCGGGTTTTATTACCTTATGTTTTTGGCTGGGGCAGAGGTGGATTTTCGCTTTTTGTTTAAAATTTCGCGCCAAATTTTAAAAAAATCGCTTCTGTTTTTGACCCTGCTTTATATCTTGGGCGCGATTTTGGTAGCGATTTTTGATTTGCCAAATTTAATCATCATCGCCGTGCCACTTATGAGCGTAGGACTGCTCTCGACGCTGTATAAGGACTACGGCAAGGACGAAGAGTGGCTCAATCTAGCCATGCTAGTAGGCGTGCTTGGCGAGATAGTGAGCATCGTAGCCCTTAGCGTGGTGGGGATTTACCTAAAAGACGGCTTTGGGGCGAGCATGCTGCTTAAAATCGGCTCTCTTGTGGGATTTATCGGCGCAATCGCGTTAGTGTTTAAGTCCCTAGAAATGGTGTTTTGGTGGTATCCGAGCCTAAAAACCATAATCATGCCACACTATGACAAAAACGAAAAAGACATACGCTTTGCTATGGCGATTTTTTGCCTAATTTGCGCGAGCGCGTCGTGGCTAGATATCGAAATCTTTATCGCAGCCTTCATCGCGGGGGCTTTTTTGCCGACATTTTTCTCGCACAAAGAGGGCCTCGTGCCAAAGCTATCGTCGTTTGGCTTTGGTTTTATCGTGCCGATATTTTTCATACACACAGGCGCGGCGGTCGAGCTGGACGCACTGCTAATGCCCGGGGTTTTGAAATTTTGCCTGCTGCTAGCTGCGATAATGATTTTTACGAGGATTTTGTGCGCTGGGGTGTTTTGGGAGATACTGCGCGCGCGAGCAGGCGCACTTTTTGCGCTTAGCCTCTCAATGCCACTGACGCTTTTGATCGCGACTGCTACGCTGTTTTTCGAGGCAAATTTCATAAGCAAAGAGATTTATTACGCAATGATCGTCGCCTCGCTAATCGAAGCTTTGGTAGCGATGATACTGATAAATTTTATTTTTAATTATAAAAAAGAAGTTAATTGAAAAATTGCGCAGTATCGTTGAAGCCAAAATTTTAAAAATGCAATTTAACAAACTATTATCAGATAACTTCGACTAAAATTTTCTAGAAAGAGATTTATATCTCCTTTTTATTAAAATTGTTAAAGTTATTTGTAAAATCAAAAGAGCCAAAGCTCCACCGCCCCATTTTTTGTAAGTATTTCTGTAATAATCGGAAGTTATATAATCGTAATACTCCATACGACCATCGTATTTATACTTAAAAAAATATTTATCATTATCTGCATATTGAATTTGTTCTATTAATCTCATATCTGGTTCTTGTGTAGGAAACCAAATTTTTATATTTTTCCCAACTAGTCGTAAATAATCATCGTATGTGTGATATATACCATTACCATAAAATACAATATGAGTTGTATTGTTTGTATCTAAAAATTCAATTCTTCTATGGTCTTCTTTTCCGACTACTTTATTATTGACTTTTATGATTTGCCCCGTTAGCATTTGCATTTCTTCTAATTTGTGTGGTGGTTTTTTCATATAAGAAGCACTTAAAAATCCAAGCCCGTGAAATGCAAAGAAAAAAAGCACAAAAGCAAGTATAATATTCATACTACTAAAACTTTGAAGTTCGGTTTTACTATATTCTTTACCGATAATTCTATCTATAAAATTCATATATTTCCTTTCAAATTTTACTAGCAAATTCAAATTCAGTCAGTATCTGTGATACTGAATTTATTTAAATTCACAAATTTAAGCTTACTTTTGAATTTTAAAATTTAGGCAACGAGTAAATTTAAATTTATAAATTCGCTTACGGCTCCTAGATAAATTTCATTTTTCATTATAAAATATAAACTTATCACCATTTTTTTAGTTTTTTATACTCATTGCAGGCGGGCACATAGCCAAGGTCGCAAGATTTGCCAAAATAATATTTGGCTCTGGTTTTATCGCAATCCGCATAGACCCCAGCGATAAAGCACGCGATTTCATGCCCCAAATCACAGGCTTTTTGGGCGAATTCTTCGGCTTTTGCCTCGTCGCGCTCCACGCCTTTGCCATAATAATACACCTCGCTTAGCCTCGCGCAAGCCAAAGCTTTGCTGTGCTCATTGCACCAAATTTCATTGAGGCTCAAATTTCCAAAATGATAAGAGGCATTTTTATCACCGACCCTATCCACCCGCGATCGTATCGCCTCATGGCATTTATCTAAATTTTCGCCACCAAGATTATCTTTTAGGCAAATCATAGCAAAAGCCGTATTTATCAGCTCGCAAACCTGCGCTCCGCTAGCATTGCAATCTGAGTTTTGGGCGCTCAGATTTTCGGCGTATGGAGCGTTTTTGGCATTTGCAAACAAGGCAAAAATCATAAAAAAACATAAAAACAATCTTTGCATTTTTCGCTTTCAATCCAAAAATTTGATTTTCATCAAAACAAGCATTATAGCACAATGACGGGCTAGAAACTTGACAACAAGCGCCAAAAAACTCGAAGCAATCCAGCAAAATTTAAAGCAAAATTCCGCTTAAATTTTAAAATTCTGCAAAATACTAATCCTGTAATTGATTTAAAATTTGATTGACATAAAAATTTTAATTGATTTAAAAAAGCATAAAGAATAAAAACAAAGTCCGCAACGACCTACTTTCCCGACATCCGAGTAACGGAGAGTATCATCAGCCATGATGAGCTTAGCTTCTTGGTTCGGTATGGAGCAAGGCGTTTCCTCATCTGTATAGTCACGGACAGTGTTAAAAAAGGAAACTTTGTAAGTTTGCTTTTTTAACACTGCAAAAGTCATCAAGCCTAATAAAATCTTTTACCATTATTGTTAAAGGATTTCTAATACCTTTAACAAGGAAGTAATGCTTAAAAAGATAAGCAAACGAGCTATTAGTACCGGTCAGCTAAATGACTTTCATCAC
>NZ_JAOVUA010000007.1:0-79268 GCF_027737785.1 Campylobacter sp. JMF_06 NA1 | reverse complement strand
AATAAATAAAATAACACGCATTGGAAAATAACAGAAGTTAGATTTCAAAAACGGAAAGTGGATTATATTCAAGGGTTGCTTAAAAAGAGATTAAATGGAGGGAGGAGGATTTAAAATTTTGCAAAATTTATAAATTTCGCCAAATTTTGCTTGGCGAAATTTAACTAAAATTTATCTATAAATCCCCACACTTTCGCGTATTAGGCGCATTTTTTCACTTGCGATTTTTTGCGCCTTTTGCGCACCATAAGCCAAAATTTCATCTAGCTTTTTCTTATCAGCTAGCAACTCAGCGTATTTTTCGCGTGCCTGTCCGAAATACTCACTCACAAGCTCGCCAAGATACATCTTAAAGTGTCCGTGCCCCTCGCCACCACGCTCATATCGAGCTTGCAAGGCTTTTTGTCCTTCTTGGTCTAAAAAGAGTTTTGCTATATTATAGACATTGCAGTTTTGCCACTGTTTTGGCGCTTCGAGCGGCTCAGATGTCGTAACGATCGAGCCGATTTGCTTTTTTTGCTCCTTTGGCGAAGAAAAAATATCAATCGTATTTCCGTAGCTTTTGCTCATTTTTGCGCCGTCCGTGCCAGGGACTATTGCGACATTTTCACTAATTCTAGCCGTTGGCAGGGTTAAAATTTCGCCGTGAGCGTTGTTAAATTTCAAAGCGATATCGCGCGCGATTTCGACATGCTGAATTTGATCTTTGCCCACAGGCACGCTCGTAGCGTCGTATAGCAAAATATCAGCCGCCATTAGCACAGGGTATGAAAACAAATCGTGTTTGCTCTCAAAGCCCTTTGCGACCTTGTCTTTGTAAGCGTGAGCGCGCTCTAATAGCCCCATTGGCGTGTATCCGCTAAGTATCCAGTAAAGCTCCAAAACCTCTTTCACATCGCTTTGCACCCAAAATGTCGATTTTTCTGGATCGATTCCCAAAGACAAAAACGCCGCAGCTGCCTCATAAGTGCTCTCTTTGAGCTTCGCACCCTCGCTAACAGAGGTGAGCGCGTGGTAGTTTGCGATGAACAAAAACAGCTCCTCGCCCGCATTTTGCGCATCTACCATTTGCTTAATGCTAGCAAAATAATTCCCCAAATGTAGCCTGCCTGAGGGTTGAAGCCCAGTTAGTGTGCGTGGATTTGAAATTTTAGATTTTTCACTCATTTTTTAACCTCTTTTTTGATAATTTTTAGCAATTTTTCGATAACTTCTTTTTGCGAATTTTTCTCTACATTTACGATATAATCGGCCTTGGCGCTATATTTTTGATCCCTTTGCTCATGCAGAGCGCGCGCCTTTTTCAAATCAGCTAAAAGCGGTCGTTTTGCGATTTTTTTGCTAGCGTTTTGGCTAGAATTTATGCGCTTAATTATCGCATCGAAGCTCGATTTTAGGTAGATTACAGTGCCGATTTTGTTTAAATTTTTAACAGCATAAAACCCGCCGCCAGTCGAGATTATCGCGCCACTTACATTTTTTTCCAAAAATTTAGCGAGTTTTTTCTCTATTTTGCGAAATTCCACCTCGCCCTGCTCCTCGAAAATTTTGCGAATTTTTTTGTTTGCGTAGCTTTCGATCATATCGTCGCAATCTATTGCAAACAGCCCGCTAGCCCCAGCCAAAGCTCGCGCGAAAGTCCCCTTGCCAACGCCCATAAAGCCGATTAGAATTATATTTTTTGCGCTCATTTTTGCCCTTTTTTCAAATTTGCCTCGCCCTCATCGTCGTTTCCGCGATTTTTAGGGATTATGACCAAAGGCGTCCCGCTTAAATCGAATTTCTCTCTAAGTTTGTTCGCCAAATAGCGTTTATAACTAAAATGTAGCGCGCGCGGACGATTCATCACAAGCGCGATTTTAGGCGGAGCGAAGCCAAACTGCGCCGCATAGTAGATTTTCACGCTCTTGCCCTTATCGTGCGGAAGCGGGTGAGCTTTGGTCGCTTCTTCGATTAGCGCATTTAAATGGGCGGTTTTTATCTTTTGCGTGTAATTTTTATAAACCTGCAAAATCAGCGGGTAGAGCTTGTGTATGCGTTTGCCACCAAGCGCGCTTACACTAATAACCGGCGCGTAAGCTAGAAATTTAAATTTATCGCGCAAATCACGCACCATAGCGTCAAATTCAGCCTCGCTTTTGTCCCATTTATTTAGCACGATTATCACGCCTAGCTCAAATTTAGCCGCGAGCCCTGCAATTCGCTCATCTAGCTCGCTAAATGGCTCAGAAGAGTCCAAAACCAAAAGCGCAATGTCTGAATTTTCTAAAATTTTCTCCGTTCTATTTAGTGCAAACCTCTCTATTCCCTCGATTTTGCCACGCTTTCTGATACCAGCAGTATCCACGAACTCAAACCTTCTGCCCTCAAATTCATAGCTTTCATTGACAGGATCTATCGTCGTGCCAGCCACGCTGCTTACCACCGAGCGCTCGTTTTTCACAAGAGCATTTAAAAGGCTAGATTTGCCCACATTTACCCGCCCGATGATGCCTACATTTATGGTTTTGTTCTCGTAATACTCGCTCTCATCGCTCTCTTTGATTTCGCCATTATCGTCAAAATTTTCTAAAAAATCATCGAAATCCTCGCTCTCGTCCCCTCGCACAGGCGCAGGATCTAAGTGAGTATAAATCCAATCCCTAAGCTCGTCAATACCGGCATTATGGCTGACAGATAGTGCAAACATCTGCGCGCCAAATTCGTTAAATTCCCAGCTTCTTTCTTCATCTTTTTTGCTATCTACTTTATTTACGAGCAAAACTATCGGCTTGCCTAACTTTTGCAAAGAAAAGAAAATTTTGCGATCCTGCTCATCTGGGAGCAGTTTTCCATCGACCATAAAAAGAATAATATCCGCATTTTGCGCCTCGGCTAGGGTTTTTGCCTGCACGCGCGCAAAAAGCTCGCTCGTATCGTCAAGTCCGCCAGAATCGACTATCATCGCATTTCTATCATAAATTTGCACGGCGATTTTATTCGTATCCCTCGTGGTGCCTGAAACCTCGCTAGTAATGGCAATCCTTGCGTTTGCGAAGCGGTTAAAAAGGCTCGATTTCCCCACATTTGGGCGCCCTATTATCATCACTGTTTTCATAATACTTCCTTTGATTTTTCTCATTATAGCCAAATTTTATTAAGTAAATCAAAATTTAAAAACAGCTATAATTACAGGCTTTTTTGAGGGGTCAAATTTTGAAATACAATAGCTTTTTATTGCACCATTTAAGCATTTATTATATGTTGCTTGCATGCTTTTACAACTCCATTGCAGGGACATTTGCTAAAATTTTAGCCATGCAAATCCCAGCCATCGAGGTCGTGCTTTTTAGAAATTTATTAGCCCTTTTTATCATTTTATATATCATGCGCAAAAATCGCAAAATTCAAGCCCAACCAAGCCGTGGCGGACATCCGTGGATGCTTGCTACGCGCGGAGTTATCGGGATTTTGGGCTTAATCGTGTTTTTTTACAACCTTACACAACTAAGCCTAGGCGAGGCCTTTACCTTCCAAAAAACAGCGCCAATTTTTATCGCTGTGATTGCATATTTTGCGCTAAAAGAAAAATTATCCAAATTTGGCTGGTTTGCCGTATTTTTGGGCTTTGTGGGTATCGTTTTGGTGATACAGCCTCACTTTGGGATACACGCTGGACATATTTTTGGGATTTTAAGCGGTCTGTTTGCCGCGATTGCGCTCACGGCTGTCAGGGAGCTACGCAAGTATTACAGCGCAAATGTAATCATACTCTCAGCCCTGCTTGCAGGCACGCTAATGCCGATACTTTTCATGGCGATTGCCGAATTTACCCAAATTCCTGCGCTAAATTTTATGATTAGCAAATTTGTAATGCCAGATATTAAAGGCTGGGGAATTGGCGCGATTTTGGGCGTTTGCGGGCTGTATTATCAATCCTATCTCACCAAAGCCTACGCCGCTACCAGAAAGGCTGGAATCGTCGCCACACTAAGCTACACGGATATTATTTTTTCGATGATTTTTGGGCTAGCCTTGGGAGATGCGCTCCCAAATTTCACCGCACTTTGCGGAATCGCGCTGATAATTGCGGCCGGAATTTTGATCGCAAATAGGAGATAATTTTGGGTTATTCTAAATTTTGGCTCAAAAATTTAGGCGTGTATTATATGCTAATCGCTAGCTTTTATTTCGCGCTAAATGGGGCGCTAGCCAAGGTCATGGCAGAGCAAATGAGTAGCGTAGAAATCGTGTTTTTCAGAAACGCCGTGGGGCTAGCTATCGTGCTAGTTTCGCTAAAAAGGCTAAAAAATTTCGGCGTGGGCGGGAAGCCGTGGTTACTTTTTTTTCGCGCATTTATCGGCAGCTGCGGGATTATAGCGACCTTTTATAATATCGCTCACATCGAGCTTGGCACGGCTTTTACCTTCCAAAAAACAGCCCCGATTTTCACCGCACTTTTTTCATCAATTTTCCTAGGCGAAAAGCTTAGCTTTAAAGGCTGGTGCGCCATAATGCTAGGTTTTGGCGGGATTTTGCTCGTTATCCAGCCTCACATTAGCATTGCGCCGACTGATATCATCGGCGTTTTTGGCGGTATGTGCGCAGGGCTAGCTTACACTAGTGTGCGAGAGCTTCGCAAATACTACGCCACGGATATCATAATCCTAGTTTTCGTCTTTGGCGCCGCGCTTGTAAGCTCTGCGCTAATGTGCGCGGAATTTGCGCTAAGAGGACGCGAGATTGAAATTTTAGGCGTGATTTCGAGCGCAAATTTAAGCAAATTCGCCTATTTTAACATGCCAAGTCTCTTTGGCTGGGTTTTGGTCGCATTGCTAGGAATTAGCGGAATTTATTTCCAAAAATATATGACGCGCTCTTACGCAGCCTCCAAAAAGGCTGGCGTTGTGGCTGCGATTAGCTACACGGACATTATCTTTACGCTGATTTTAGGCGTCATGCTAGGCGATAGTTTGCCGAATTTAATGGCGTTTTTGGGGATTTTGGTCGTCATCATAAGCGGAGTTTTAATCGCAAGAGAACGCTAAATTTAGCCAAATTTTAAAATTCCGCTGTCCGCAAGCTTGGATACTGCACCCGAAATTTTGAATTTAAGTGTCATTGCGAGGCGTGATAACGCCGAAGCAATCTACAAAGCTAAAATTAAAGACAGGGCAAATGGCAGAATTTTAAATTTCCTTGAATTTTAAATTTTTGATAATTGCAATCCGCTAGGATTTTTAAAGTCTAATCTTTTTATGTGGGGGCGGCGCTCAGAGTTGCGAGGGCCGCCCGCCCCCACACCCCCACCAGGCCGACGCCCATACTGTGGCGTGCTATGCACGCGTTTATTTACTGAATTTTGCTTACGCAAAATTCTTTGCAATTACGCTTATAGATAAAATTTTGCAAAATTTCAAATTTATTTCAACTCGCCCCAGCTAGTAGCGATATCTAGGCTCGTTACGAGCGGGACATTTAAATTCACGACATTTTGCATGATTTCCCTAATTTTCGCGCCAAATTCCTGCGCATACTCGCTTTTTACCTCGAAAATCAGCTCATCGTGGATTTGCAAAACCAGCCTTGCCTCCGCGCTTAAATGCGGCGAAATCTCAACCATAGCCTTTTTGATAATGTCCGCTGCCGAGCCTTGAAACTTCGTATTTACCGCCTCTCGCTCATAAGTGGCTAGAAGCATTGGCGAAGCGTTAGCGAAATCAAAATACCGCCTGCGCCCAAAAAGCGTGGTGATAAATCCGTCGTTTTTGGCGCTGTTTTTTAGCCCCTCCAAAAACTCCTTAATCGTCGCAAACGAGGCGAAATATCGCTCGATATAGCCCTTTGCTTCATTTCGCGGAATTTGCAAATTTTGCGCTAGTTTGCTTGCCCCCATGCCATAAATCAAACCAAAATTTATACTCTTTGCAATCGCCCTGTGTGCGGGTTCGCTATCGCCAAAAATGCTGATTGCAGTGCGCGAGTGTATGTCCTCGCCCGCCGCAAAAGCGCTAAGAAGCGCAGGATCCTTGCTAAAATGCGCCAAAAGTCTAAGCTCGATTTGCGAATAATCCAGCGAAAGCAGGCTATACCCCTCCTGCGCGATGAAGCAGTTTCGCATATCCTTCGCCAAAGCCCCACGCGCGGGGATATTTTGCAAATTTGGATTTTTGGAGGATAACCTGCCAGTACTCGTGCCTGTTTGCATAAAATTTGAGTAAATTCGGCTATTTTCGTTTTTCATCGCAAGGGCGTAAAGTGGCTCACAATAGGTGCTTTGAAGCTTGTAAAGCTCACGATAAGCTAGGATTTTTTCAATCACTGGGTGAGCTTCTTTGAGCCCGGCTAGCACGCTCTCATCGGTGCTGTAACCTGTTTTGGTCTTTTTTTGGCACGGCAAACCCAAATGCTCGAAAAGCACCACGCCAAGCTGTTTTGTGGAGTTTATGTTAAAACTCTCGCCACTAAGCTCGTAAATTTCGTTTGTCAGCACCCTAAGCGCGCTTTCGTTGCGAGAAATCAGCTCACTTAAATTCGACTTTGAAATTTTAATTCCTGCATTTTCCATATCGCGCAAAACACGCACAAATGGGAATTCTAGCGTTTTTGCCAAATTTAGCAACTCTGGCGAGAGTAAATTTTGAAATTTAAAATAAAATTTCAAAGTTATCCACGCATCTTCGGCTGCGTATTTCGTGGCCTCATCAAACTCCAAACTCGCAAAAGTCTCGCCCTTAGCCACGATATCTTCGAATTTAATCGTGTCATAGTCAAAATACCGCTTAGCTAAATTGTCCATACCCACGCTCTCGCTAGGATTTATGAGCCACGCTAAAATCATCGTATCAGCGAATTTGCGTGGGGGTTTTATGCCGAAATTTTGCTCTATGATATTGAAATCGTATTTTAAATTTTGCCCCACGACAAAGCCAGAAAAAATCCGCTCAATCGCCATTTTCGCCGAATTTAGCGAAATTTGCTCGCCCACACCTAAGTAATTATGCGTAAGTGGCACATAATACGCCCTTTGCTCGTTGAAACAAAACGAAAAGCCCACGATTTTGGCGTTTTTGCTATCTAGGCCAGTGGTTTCGGTATCAAATGCCACGATAATATCCTCGCTAATGCCCTCACAAAGGCGCGCTAGCTCGCTCTCGTCCCTCACACACACTGGCTCAAAAGCTAGGCTCTCTTCGCTTTTATCGCCCTCGTTTTCGAGCGCGGAAAGAAGCTTGTGTAGCTCGTATTCGCGCAAAATTTCTTTGATTTTATGAAGCGGATTTTGCTCGGGAAAAACGGCGTTTTGCAGTGGCGAAATTTCGACCTCATCGCAAAGCGTGGCAAGTTTTTGGCTCATAAAAGCTTCGTTTTTGGAGTTTATGAGATACTCGCGCTGTTTGTTTGGTGGCAAAAGCTCGATATTTTCGTAAATCCTCTCCAAACTCCCCCATTCATCAAGCAGTTTTTTTGCCCCCTTTTCGCCTATGCCTTTCACGCCAGGGATATTATCCGCAGTGTCGCCACAAATCGCCAAAAAATCAATGATTTGCTCGGGATAGACGCCGTATTTTTCATAGCACTCATCGCGTCCATAAAGCATTTTTTTGGCATGGCTATAAATGCGTGTCTCGCCTCCGATTAGCTGATAAAGGTCTTTATCGCTTGTTACGATATTGATTTTGTGCGTGTCGCGATAGGCTTTGACCACACTTGCTATCAAATCATCGGCCTCATAGCCCTCTTTCTGCGCTGTGCAAAAGCCCGTTTTCTCTATCATTTCTATACAAACCGGAAGCTGTGCCAAAAGAGCGTCCGGCGGGGTTTGGCGATTTGTTTTGTAGTTTGGGTCAATCTGCGAGCGAAAGGTCTTGCCCTTACTATCAAGGGCGAAAATTATATAATCGCTTTTGAACTCTCGCTCCAAATTTGCGATAAAATTCGCAAATCCACTCACCATACCACTTGGCTTGCCACTTTTGGTCTTTAAGCTACTCATCGCGTAATACAGGCGGAAAAAAAAGCCAAAAGTGTCGATAATCGTGATAGTTTTCATATATTTCCTTAAATTTTGATTTTGCGTAGTTTAGTTAAATTTGGCTAAATTTTGCAAATTTGCCAAATTTAAATTTATATAAAATTTATCGCAAAAACAGCTGGTTTTGGGAGTTTGCGTAGGCTGTCTTTGAGCATTAGTTTGTTTTTTGCACCCACGATTTGGAGGGTTAAATTTTCGAATTTAAACTCCAAATTTTTAAGTGCGTTTTCGTTTAAAATCCTAGCAAATTCACACAAAAAGCTAAGCCACGCTAATGTTCGCTCGCCCGGTAAAATTTCGCTTAAATTTGCAAAATTTGGGCTTAAATTTGGCTTGCCGTGCATTGCAATAATCGCCGTGATTAGGGCTTTTTGCTCGTGGCTCGTGCGGTAGTTTAGCCCATTTAGCACCATGGAAGCTGCGCTTTCGTGTTTGGCATAAAAGCCAAGCCTTGCGCCAATCTCGCAAAGTTTGGTAGCGTAGCAAAGCGGGCCAATGTATCTGTCTTCTAGCTTGTGAAGCGAGAAAAGCACGCTAAAAAGGGCTTTGGCGAACTTGTCTGCGTGCGAGCTTTCGCTAGCAAATCTATCTTGCAGACTTTTTAGGCTAGGGTTGAAATTCTTTGGCAAATTCGCCCCGTGCAAAATCGAGCCTAAAAACACACCCTCTCGCACGCCCACACCGCTTGTAATCACGCTTTTTGCGCCGATTTTTTTAGCAATCTCGCTAAAAATTATCGCACCCTCTCTAATCGTATCATAACGCTCTTTTTTTATCGGAAATTTGGCTAGTTCTAGGGTTTTTGCGCCGATTAATTTGCTAAAAAACGGCGCGTATTTTTCGTAATCGTAGCGGTAATTATGCACGATTTTAATCGGATAATTCTCAATCGCCATTATGGCATTGCTTAGCGCTCTTGCCGAACCGCCCATAGCGATTAAATTTGAGCTGGCAAATTCATCGCTAACCGCGCTGATTGCCTCATTTACATAACCATATAGCCCGCCCATATCGCCTTTGTCGAAAAATAGCTCTTTTAGGCGAACGGTGCCTAAATTTAGCGAAATTTTAGCCTCGATTTTGCCATTTTTAATGCGCGCAAGCTCAGTCGAGCCTCCGCCGATATCCACGCTCACGCCGTCTTTGAAATCGCTAAGCAGATTGTGTGCGGCGTATCCTCCAAAATACGCCTCACTCTCGCCGTCTATTTTGCGGATTGCGATTTTTGTTTTTTTAAAAACTAGCTTGATAAACTCGCCTCCATTTGGAGCGTCGCGCAGTGCAGAAGTGCCTACGCAAAGCACCCTTTTGGCGCCGTATTTTTGGAGCAATTCTTTAAATTCGATAAAAGCGTCAAGGCATTTTTGCATAGCGTGAGGCTGTAAAACTCCGCCGTTTTCATACGCGCCCTCGCCTAGGCGGACTTTGATTTTGTGCTCTGCAAGGATAAAAAACCCAAATCTGCTCGTTCGCTCAAAAATCACTAATCTGGCAGAATTTGAGCCTAAATCAATCACTCCAACGCGTTTTGGCATTAATAATCCATGTGAGCGTGTTTGTATTTGAGCTCACCCTCGGTTTCGATATTATCAGGATCGTAGGTGATACACTCGACAGGGCAGACTACGATGCAGGCTGGTTCTGAGTATTGATCCACGCACTCGCAGCACCTATCTGAATCAATCATATATGTCGGCTCGTCCTCGAAAATCGCCTCATTTGGGCACTCTTCGCGACACGCATCGCAACTAATACACTCGTCTGTAATCATCAAAGACATAAATTTAACCTTTACAAAAAAAATTAGTGCATTTATACACTAAAAACTTTTAATTTTATTTTAAAAACTACCAAATTTGCGCTATTTTTTGAGATTTTTTAGCGGAATTGTAAGGGTCGCTACAATCTTGTCTTTGGCGGGCGAATTTTTAAGGCTCACAGATGCGCCCATAGCCTGCGCGGCGTTTTTAGCCAAAAACAGCCCAAGCCCAGCGCCAGGCTTGCCACCCTTGCGTTTAAACGGCGCGAAAAAGTCCTGACTCTCGTCGATACTCTCGCCTAAATTTTCTACACGCACGATAAAATAATCGCCCGAAATTTCACTGAAAACCTCGATTACTTCGCCCTCTGGGGAAAATTTAATCGCGTTTTGGACGAAATTTTGGATAATGTGCATAAAAAGATTTTTTTGGATACTTACTTCTAGGGATTTTGGCGAAATTTTGCTTACGACATCTTTTTTTTCATTTCTAGCCAAAATTTTAAAATTCACGCACAGCTCGCCCAGATACTGCACGATGTCAAGCTGCTCTGGGCTCTCAAACTGCGCGCCCTCTTGGCGACCAATCTCTAAAATCGAGATTATCATTTTGTTCATATCGTCGATTGATTTGTTGTTGTTTTGGAGCGCCTCGATGTATTTTTCCGCCTCTCTTGGCTTTATGAGCGTTACTTCGTTTTTGGTTTTCATCACCGCTAGCGGAGTTTTTAGCTCGTGCGCGATACCGATAAATAGCTCTTTTTGATACATTATAAAGGTCTGAATTCGATCGATTAGGCGGTTTATGTTTGTCAAAATCGGACGAAATTCGCTCTCACACCTCTCCATATCAAGTGGCGCGAGAAATTTTTCATCAAGACTGGCTAGCTTTTGCGAGATTACCTTGATTGGCATCAAAAGCGTGCGCGATAGAAACATAGCGTAAAAAATTATCAAAAATATCATTGTCAAATTTAGGATAATAATATCCACAAGTATCTGATTTGCGATATTTGCATAGACCGTGACATCGGTTTTGATCTGCAAAATTTCCTCGTTGCTATATGGGTATTGAAGGGTCAAAAAATTATTTTCGCCCTCTTGGCTCTCGTAAAATTTAGGCTTGGTGATTTTCTCGCCATAAACGAAACTCGTGATAAACTCGCCTTTGGGGTCTGGCAGATACTCTGGGATTTTTTCGACTGGAATTTTTGGCAGTTTTGTGATATTTTCAGCCCTTACTAAAAGCCCATGGACTGAATTTTCAAAAATCGTAATCCTTATGTAGTTATAAAGCATTACGGAAAAAATCAAAATTAGCATCGCCGAAGCAGATGCTAATTGGATTATAAAACGAGTTCTTAGGCTTTTTGTGGAAAGCAAAATCTATATCCGCGGCGACGAACTGTCTCGATTGTAGAAATATTTAGTGGTTTATCCATTTTTTGGCGGATTTGGTTGATTGCGACCTCGATTACATTTGGAGTTACTAGCTCTGGCTCTTCCCAAATAGCATCAAGTAGTTGCTCTTTGCTTACGATTTGGTCTGAGTGGCGAGCTAAGTGAGTTAGCACCTCGAAAGGTTTGCCTTTTAGCTCGATTTCTTGGCCAAGATATGTGATTTTCTCCTCATCTGGGTCGATGATAAGATCGTCGATTTTGATGATATTTGAACCGCCAAATCTAAGTCTAGCTTCAAGGCGAGCAACCAAAACATCGAAATCAAATGGTTTTTTGATATAATCATCTGCGCCAGCTTTTAGGGCTTTTATCTCGCTTTCTTTATCGTCTTTTGCAGATAGCACGACGACCGCTGTGCGAGCGAATTTTTGTTTTATAATGTTGATTAAATCGACGCCGCTGCCATCTGGTAACATCCAGTCGGTTAAAACTAAATCGTAATTTCGTATGCCTATGTAATATTCAGCGTCTTTAAAGCTTTCTGAGCTGTCTGTTTGGTAACCAAACTCCGCCAAACCCTCGGCGATAGTTTTGTTTAGAGTAACTTCATCTTCGACAATTAAAATTCTCATTGATTTTCCTTCGTAATAAAATTTGGCGTGATTGTAGCATATTTTAAGCCAAAATTCAAGTTTTTTTAAAGAAATTTTAAAAATTTATTTCGATTTGCGCACCGACTTTTGCGTCAGCTAAAATTTGGGTTTTGTAAATTTTCATATAGAAGTAATTCAGGCTTTTATACTGGGTTTTAAAGCTTTGGGCGAAGAAATTTAGCGCGTCTTCGACGAGCAAAAATTTCTCCCTCTCAAAGCTAAATTTTATAAATTCGCACGCCTTGGCGTAGTCTATAAATTCATCTGCGCCAAATTTTGCGCTTACTAAAATTTCTTGTTTTTTTTCTCTTTCGAAATCCAAAATTCCAACAATCGCGTCGAATTTCAAATCCTCAATCAAAACCCGAATCATATTACCCGTTTTTCCTCGCCACGAAGCAATCTTGCGATATTTGGAATATGTTTGTAAAAGACGATAAAAACTATGATAAAAATCGGCGCGTGAGTGTGGATTGCTGGCATATCTGCGTGGAGTATGTAGCTAGCCACAATTAGCGCGAGCGCCGCTGATAGCGAGGCTACGGACGAAATTTTAAGCACTTTGCCCACAATAAACCAAACAACAAGCGCAATGATTAGCTCGATTGGCACGAAGCATGCTAGCACGCCAGCGCCCGTGGCTACGCCCTTGCCACCGCTAAATCCAAGGTATGGCGAAAAACAATGCCCCACCACTGCAAACACAGCCATGCCCCAAAGCACATTTTCATCAAAACCCATAGCCCTCGCCACCAAAATCGGCACCACGCCCTTTAAAGCGTCACAAACCACGGTCAAAATCGCTAAAATTTTAGCCTTTTTGGGGTCTGTTTCTTTAAGCACTCGCAAGACATTTGTAGCCCCTATCGAGCCACTTCCAGCAGATTTGATATCAACCTTGCCAAAATATTTGCCGATAAGCAGTCCAAACGGCACAGCTCCTAAAAAATATGCTACCAAATAACACCAAAAATTTGAAGCAGCTAAAAGTCCTAAAATTATACCTTTAATCATTTTTTACCCTAACTCTTCCACAAAATCGAAATTTTCTCATCATAAATATCTGTTTTTTTCGGAGCCAGCGAGACTACGCCAAGCTCGATATTTTTGAGATCTAAGCTCTCTTTTAACTGCGCGATTTGCTCATCAAATCTCTCTTGTAGGGCCTGCATTTGTGAGTATAGCTCATCTACGCTAGCTTCTGCGTTTTTGGCTTCGTTGCGCTGGGTTAGCACGCGGTGAGCATTTCGCACGCCACTTACGGTTTTGCTAATCGTAGTCGCACTCGTGCGCGATCTGCCAAAAAGCGAGCCTAGTATCGCGCTTCCTATGCTAAGGGCTGCGTTAATTCCTTGGCTAGTAACATCGCTTTTTTCTTTTTCTAGCTTCTCTTCGGCGCGGTTTATGCGGGTTTGAAGCGTAGATTTTTCTTTTTCAAATTTAGCTAGAATTTCATCTGTTTTTTGCTCTAAAATTTCATTTGCCTTATCTTGCAGTCTTTGATAAAATTCCTCTTTGCTCTCATCTGGTGCGCTGTGCATATCAAGTGCGCTGTATAATTCTAGCCTTTGATTACGATAAACCCAGTCTTTGAAATTGCGAATAAAAGTGGCGAAATTTTTCGCACTAGCAATAAAGCTTGGCAAAGCGCAATACGACGAATCCTCTAACTCATCGCTTCGTATATTATCAATAGCCCTATCGCTCGCCTCGTCCCAGTTAATCTCGCTAGCATCAGCGATATCAAGCAAATACGCGTAATCCCTCGTGTATTCGCCCTCTTTGTCAGCATAGCGCACCTTGGCTGTGGCGTATAAATACGGGCTTAACTCGCGAGAGGCACCATAGCTGTAAATTTGCGAAATTTCATTTGATACGATTGGTTTGGCACTGCTTGCGCTTTTTACTTTGTTTCCAGTGCCACTCGCGCCTAGTGTGCCCTTTTTTTCGCTCATTAAATTTGAAATTTGCTCGTTGCTTAAAGGGCCTTTTAAATAGCTAAGCGCAAAGCGAGTTTCTATCGTTTTTAGGCTATCCTCGTTGATATTTTTGACCAAAAAATTTCGTTTTTTGAGATTTGAAATTTGCTCCATTAACGCGCTTTTATCTATCGGATTTGAACCAATTCCGCTAAGTCCGCCAATAACTCTTTCTTTATCTTGCGCAGTTTGTAAGCGACCGATAAACCAAGTGCCGATATTGCTAAGTCCCTTGTAGTCTAGATCAACAGGGTTTTGCGTGCTAAGAACGCAGCCTAGCCCAAAAGCGCGCGCTTGTTTTAGCAGGGTTAGCATAGGGGTTTTTGACGGTGGATTGCCATTTGGCGGGAAAAATCCATAAATCTCGTCCATATACAAAATCGCTCTAAGTGCGCTGGTGCCTTGCGTTTGGCGCATCCAATTAACCATTTCGTTTAAAAGCAATGTTACGAAAAACATTCTCTCATCGTCGTTTAAATGCGCGATACAAAAGATATTCGCCCTAGCCTTGCCACTCTCATCAAATAGCATTTTTGCGATATCTAGCCTCTCGCCCTCGCACCAAAGCTTGAAACTTGGGCTTGCGATTAGGGCGTTGATTTTCATAGCTAGCGCCATGCGTTTGTCGCTAGGGAAGAAGTTATTCACATCAAAAACGCCGATTTTATCAAATGGCGGAGTGATGATTTGGTTGATGAGATCGACCACGCTTACGCCCCTGCCCTCGCTGAAATTTGAACTAAAAATTTGAGAAATCAGCAAAAATTCTGGCGAGCTTAGATTATCGCTAGTAATGCCAGCTAGGCTAAGCACGCTAGAAGCGATACCGCAGATATAATTATTCATATCCTCATCGTTTAAATTTTTCGGCGCTTCAAAGTCGCTAAGCAGGCTAACTCCCAGCCCAGCACTTGATTTTGGCGTGTAAATTTTAAACTCGGCGCTGTTTTTAAGTAGCTCAACCCTGTCTAAATTTTGGTAAGAATTTTCTATGCCATTTCGCCACATTTGCGCAGTTTCGCTCGCCATTTGCTCCACGCTAAGGCCTTTATTCGCAGCCTCTGTTTCGTCGATATAAGGCAAAAAATCCTGTGCGCTCATATTTGGAAATGTAAGAGCTAAATTTGTCAAATCGCCCTTGGGATCGATGATGATAGACGGGATATTATCAATCGCGGCCTCTTCTAAAAGCGTGATTCCAAGACCTGTTTTACCACTGCCAGTCATACCGATGATTAGCGCGTGGGTTGTGAGATCTTTGTTTTTATACAAATACGGCTCAGAATTTTCAAGCCCCAAATAAAAAAGCTTCAAATTTTCTTGCAAAGTTTTCATAAATTTTCCTTCGTAAAATTTGGCGCATTATATCATTTAAATTTTTAAATTTAAATTTGCTACAATATCCTAAATTTAAGGAATTTATCAATGTTGGAACAAAAAATTAAAAACAATGCTAGCGGAATTTTGCTCTACGGTATCGTTCCGCCAAAAATCAGTTTCGAGCCCGAAAAAATCGAGCGACTTGGCGCGCTTTGGAGAGAGCGCATAACCTCCATGCCATGCGACGGCATAGTCATTTATGATTTGCAAGATGAGAGCGCAAGGACGAGCGAGGCGCGCACTTATGAATTCATCGAAACGCTAGATCCCGCACTGTATTACACCAAACACCTGCACGAGGTCAAACCCGCCATAATCTACCGCGCCGTAGGCAAATACGATGAGGATAAATTTGGCGAAATTTTAAATACAAGAGCGAGTAATTTTGGCGTATTTGTGGGTGCCTCCTCGAAATACGACGCAATGAAAATCCCGCTAAAACGGGCGTATCAGATAAAAAAAGAGATTGCTAGCGATTTGCATTTGGGCGGAATTTGCATAGCCGAGCGACACAAACAAACACGCTCCGAGCACCTAAAAATCGCGTCAAAAAGCATAAGCGGGTGCGAGTATTTCATAAGCCAAGCCGTCTATGACGCCGAGAGTGTGAAAAATTTCATAGATGATTATGCTAATCTTGGGTGCAAAAAAGTGCCTATAATCTTTACCTTCACGCCGTGTGGGAGCGAAAAAACGCTCGAATTTATGAAGTGGCTTGGAATTAGCGTGCCGGATTTTTTGGAAAATCGCCTAAAAACTAGCGCCGATATCTTGCAAAGCTCGGTGAGCCTGTGCGTGGAGCTGTTTGATTTCATCTACAAATACTCGCTTGCAAAGGGCATTAGCGTGGGGGCAAATGTGGAGAGTGTCAGCACCAAAAAGGCTGAAATCGAGGCCTCAATCGAGCTTTTGAAAAAAATCAAGGAAATAATCGTAAAAAGGGAAAATCTAGGAATTGGCGAAAAGTAAAATTCGCCAAAATTTAGCAGATTTGTGGCGCAAAATTTTGTTTAAATTTCACCCAAATTTTGCTAAATTTTGCGCCAAATTCGCCAAATTTACTCGTCCGAATTCTGCTCTGCTTCATCAAACATTTTTTGCACGCTTGGAGCGTTATTGGTTAGCTTTTTTATAGTTAGTTTTTCGGCTTTATCATTAGCTAGGCGCAGGTTATTTTCAGAAGATAAAAGCTCATTTTTTACCTTTTCTAGGTGGCTTATAGTTTTGTCGATTTCATCGATTGCCTTTTGAAATTTCTCGCTTGCTAGGCGGTAATTTTTGCCAAATTTATCCTTAAATTCGTCAATATTGCTTTTAAAGGTTTCGATATCTAAATTTTGGTTTTGATACTCTACTAGACGCTTTTTATCTTCGAGCGAATTTAGCGCAGCGTTGCGTAGTAGCGAGATTATCGGCAAGAAAAACTGCGGGCGGATCACATACATTTTCTCATATTTGTGCGAAACATCGACAATGCCTGTGTTATAAAGCTCACTATCGTTTTCAAGTAGCGAGACAAGCACCGCGTATTCGCAGTTTTTCGCCTTTCTATCTTTGTCTAATTTGGCAAAAAATTCCTCGTTTTTGTGCTTTGACGCGGTCGTATCGGACTCGTTTTTCATCTCAAACATTATCGAAATATACTCTACGCCGTCTTTGAAATCGCGAAATATAAAATCGCCTTTGCCACCCTCTTTGACCTCATTGTCTTTTTCAAAATAAGCGTTTGCAAATGCGGTGGTGCGGAGCTTCTCAAACTCCGTGCTACAATGGGTCTCCAAGCTCTCGCCAACCATTTTTGTCGATAATTTCGCCTTTAAATCCTTGTAATAATCTATCATCGCGTCTTTGTCGCTGATTGTTTTTTCGAAATTTTCACGCAAAATTTGCTCTTTTTCGACGAAATTTTTTTCTTTTTCGCTCAGTGTGATTTTAAGCTCGGAAATTTCGCTATCTTTGCTCGAAATAGCGTTGCTCACAGCCAAATTTTTCTCATTTTCACTTGCACTGATTTTGGCGTTTAACTCGGTAATTTTCTGGTTTAGCTCGGCGATTTTAGCCTCATTTTCAAGGGAAATTTTGCTTTTTTCAATCTCAAATTTTTGCGTCAAATTCTCATCTTTGCCTTTTAGTTCAGCCTGTGATTTCGCCAAAATTTCTTTAAGTTGCGAAATTTCACTATCTTTTTGCGCTTTTAAATTAGCGATATATTCTTTTGCCCTAGCGATTTCTTGGGATTTTACAAGCTCTAATTCGCTTTGAAATTTTGCGTTTTCGTTTTGCAATCTCTCATTTAAAATTTTCTCAAATTCGCTATTTCTGATTTGGCTTACGATTTTTTGGTATTCACTCTCATCAATTGCGAAAATTTCGCCGCAGTTTGGACATTTGATCTCAGACATGATTTTTCCTTTACTTTAAAATTTTAGTGAATTTTACAATAAGAATTCGACAATTAATGTCTAAATTTGATAAATTTTGAAATTTAAGCGTTAAATTTAAATAGCACAGAACCCCAAGTAAATCCCCCGCCAAAGGCGTCTAGCAAGACTAACGAGCCATTTTTTAGCCTGCCAGCCTCATAAGCTTCGTTTAGCGCCATTGGGATTGAAGCTGAGCTTGTGTTGCCGTATTTTTGCACGGTTACGACACATTGATTTTCCGTAAAGCCTATCTTTTCACGCACTGCCTCGATTATGCGCAAATTCGCCTGGTGCGGGACAAACAGATCGATATCGCTAGATTTTAAATTATTTTTTTCTAATGCCTCTTCGACCGATTTTATCAGCGTTGGAACTGCGATTTTATAGACATCTTGACCTCGCATTTTGATAAATCCAAGCTTATCGTCTAAAATTTGTTGCGAGATAGGATTTGCACTCCCTGGTGCTGGCGTGATCAAATAATCAGCCTTTGCGCCGTCGCTCGCGCTGTTTGTGTAGATTATACCCTCGCCCTCGCCCTCGCTCACTACCGCTGCGCCAGCACCATCGCCAAAAAGCACGCAGGTGCTCCTGTCGCTATAATCCGTAATCGCGCTTAGTTTTTCGCTTCCGACGATTAGTATATGTTTTTTCGCTCCGCTTTCGATAAGCGATTTTGCTAGGTCTAGCAAATATACAAATCCACTACACGCGGCACTTATATCAAACGCCATAATGCCAAATTTAAGCCCCAATTTATCAGCAATCAAAGCCGCAGTTGATGGCATACAAAAATAATCAGGCGTGATTGTAGCGCAAAGCACAGCGTCGATTTGCTCTGCTCTTAGCCCGCTTCTTTGAAGTGCCAAAGCAGCGGCCTTTGCGCCCATATCGCTAGTAGCCTCATTTGCATCTGCGATATGGCGCTCTTTAATGCCTGTTCTTTGGGTAATCCACTCATCGCTGGTATCGACCATACCCTCCAAATCGCGGTTCGTTAAAATTCTCTTTGGAGCGTAGGCGCCTATGGATACCACCGAAGCCTTCATCTTTATCCTTGGTTGTAGTTGCTAAGTTGGGTTTGGATAACTGAGTTTATATTTGAATCCGAAAATTTAAGCGCTTGAAAAATTGCGTTTTTTATCGCTTTTGGCGTGCTTTTGCCGTGGCTTATGATTACGCACTCTTTCACGCCCAAAAGTGGCGCGCCACCAGTTTCATCGTAATCGGTCGATTTTTTGATTATCTTAAATACTCGCCTCATCAAAATCGAACCAGCTATCGCAATCGGCGATTTTTTCGCCTCTTTTTTGATAAGCTTATTCATAGCACTGGCTATGCCCTCGCTGGTTTTAAGGACGATATTTCCGATAAATCCGTCAGTGATGACAACATCTACCGAGCCGTCGAAAATCTGATTTCCCTCGGCGTTGCCGACGAAATTTTGCATTTTTTTGAGTTTTGGGAAAATTTCTTTATTGACCTCGTTACCTTTGCTATCTTCTTCGCCGTTTGACAAAAGCCCGATTCTAGGGGTTTTAATCCCCATAATCTCTTTTGCGTAAGCCTCGCCCATAACGGCAAATTCAAATAAATTTTCAGGTTTGCAATCCACATTTGCCCCGACATCTAAAACCAGCGTTTTACCACCCTGACTAGTCGGAAAAAGCGTAGCAATAGCTGGGCGCGAAATACCTGGAATTCTGCCGATTCTAAGCGTAGCTAGGCTGTGCGTAGCCCCGCTATGACCAGCTGAGACCACGGCCTTACAGGTGCCATTTCTGACCAAATCTACTGCTTGATAAATGGTGGAATTTTTGCGCTTTAAAACATCCGTCGCACCCTCTTTCATCTCGAAAACTTCGTCAGTTTGGACATACTCTATGTATTTTTGAAATTCTGCCGGGATAAAAGGGGCGATTTTTGCCTCGTCGCCTACTAAGAAAGCTTTGAATTTTTGCTCTCTTAGTGCTTCAATAACTCCGCATACAATAGGCTCGCAACCGAAGTCGCCACCCATTGCGTCGATAGCAATCGACGTCATGGGATTAGTATTCTCCTGTATTTTTATTTACTCTGTGAGGAATCTTCCAGCTACCGTCTTTGTCTTTGACTGGCACAGGTAGAGTTACAGTGTAATGAGTTCTTCTTTTTGCTGCGCGAGTTTTACTCACTCTTCGTTTAGGAACTGCCATTTTTTCTCCTTTATAAAATTTATAATTCTTTACATTTGTCGCAATAAAAGTAGTCGCTTTTTATCGCTTCTACTTCGCTTTGTAAAATTTCATCTATGTCGATACTGCCCTCGAAAAACTCGATTACATCTAAGCTATCAGAGCCTTTATAAATCCCGTCGCTTAGCATCAAATCGACATTTTCGTCTAAACTTAACTCAAATTCGCTTCCGCAACGATCACAAATATATGGTACCGCTCCGCAAATTTGGGCGTTGCATTTATACAGGCTTTCTCCTGATTTGTGCAACTCGCCGCTAAATTTAACACCGCCACTTTGGGTATCAAATTTAATCGGCTCTTTTGTGATTTTTACAAAGCTAATTTTCAAAATTTTACCTTAGCAAATCTCTTTTTTAGCAAAGAAAAATGCAATCTCGATAGCTGCGTTTTCTAGGCTATCGCTACCATGGACTGCGTTTGCATCGATACTTTCGGCGAAATCAGCGCGAATTGTGCCTGGCTTTGCCTCTTTTGGATTTGTTGCACCCATTAGTTCGCGGTTTTTAGCTACTGCGTTTTCGCCCTCTAAAACCATAACCACAACCGGGCCACTAACCATAAAATCAACTAATTCGCCAAAAAATGGGCGATCTTTATGAACTGCGTAAAACGCTTTTGCGTCATCTACGCTTAATTGCAATTTTTTTGCTGCTGCTATACGCAAACCGTTGCTTTCAAATCTATCTATGATTTTGCCTATAACGCCCTTTTTTACGGCATCTGGCTTAATTATTGATAGTGTTTGTTGCATACGAACTCCTTTATTGTAAAAGGGTGATTATATCTAAAATAGGTTAAAATTTATTTAAGAATTAAATTTTCATGGCATTTAAGCCATGAAAATTTTGAATTTGTATTTATGCGACTACCGGAGTATCGCCACCGCGCAATTCTGCGCCGATTTCAGCTTTGCTTGGTTGTCCAGCGACAACTTCGCTCCAAACGATACAGCCGTCAGTTGGACAGGCGTTTGCACAGGCTGGTTCGTCATTGTGGCCTACACACTCTACACATTTATCAGCATATACATAGTATGTGTCTGCCCCTGTTGGGTTATCGCTATCATCAACAATCGCGCTAACTGGGCACTCATCGATACAAGAACCGCATGCTATACAAATATCAGTAATTTTTACTGCCATATTTTCTCCTTTATCAAAAAAATACCCTAAATAATAACACACTATTTTTAAAAAGTCATTAAAAATTTTGATTAGATTTGAATTTTATATTGCGTGTAAATTTGGTTTAAATTTTTTATAAGATAAAATGTGTATAATTCGCAAATGATAAATTTTATTATTAAGGAGAAAATATCATGTTAGTAACTACAAAAGCAGTAGATTTCACAGCACAAGCCGTTCTTGGCGACAACAGCATTGTAGAGGATTTCAACCTTTACAAAAACATCGGCCCAAAAGGCGCAGTTGTGTTCTTTTATCCAAAAGATTTCACATTTGTTTGCCCTAGCGAGATTATCGCATTTGACAAACGCTATAAAGAATTTAAAGATAGAGGCGTAGAGGTTATCGGCGTATCTTGCGATAGCGAGTTCGTGCATCTTGCATGGAAAAACACACCGGTAAATGAAGGCGGTATTGGCAAAGTCCAATTCCCGCTAGTTTCAGATATCACAAAAGATATCGCTAGAAGCTTCGATGTGCTTTTTGGCAATGCAGTTGCGCTAAGAGGCTCATTTTTGCTAGATAGCGACGGCACAATCCGCCACGCTGTCATCAACGACCTTCCACTTGGCAGAAATATCGACGAGATGATTCGTATGGTAGATACTATGCTATTTACTAACGAGCACGGCGAGGTTTGCCCAGCTGGCTGGAACAAAGGCGACGCTGGTATGAAGGCTAACCCACAAGGCGTAGCCGAGTATTTAGGCAAAAACTCAGACAAACTATAAAACTCCAAATTTGGCGCAGCCCCCTGCGCCAAATTTATCACGCAAACGCGTGCGTATGGGGCCTTCCCCCTAAGGCTCCACCTTTATGTATCCCCATAAAATTGAAATTTTAAGAGAGCCTTTAAAAGCTCTCTTTTTTCATTTAAAATTTACTATTTTCAGTTAAAATCTCGCTTTTTTAAAAAGGATAATTTATGAAAAAAATATTTTTCGCACTTTGCGTGGCATTTAGCCTAAATTTCGCCGTATCACTTGATCCAAATTTAGCACTGAAATTTGACGCCAATGTCACCACAGGCACGCTAGAAAACGGCCTAAAATACTTCATACAGCAAAACCCCGTCCCCAAAAACAGCGCATATTTTTACCTAAATGTAAATGCTGGCAGTATCGACGAAAACGACGATGAGCAAGGATTTGCGCACTTTGTCGAGCACATGGCGTTTAACGGCAGCGAAAATTTCGACAAAAACGAGCTAGTCAAAAAATTAGAAAGCCTAGGCGTGAAATTTGGCGCAGATTTAAATGCCCAAACTAGCTTTCAAAACACGACCTACAATATCCAAGCAAGCGTGAGCGATGAAAATTTAAACGACATTTTCACGGTGTTTAGGGATTACGCTAGGGGCGTGAAATTCGACCCAGCCGAGGTCGAAAAAGAAAAAGGCGTGATTTTAGAAGAAGCAAAAAAGGATTATAAAACTAGATTTTACGAGCAAAGAGCCAAGTCTTTGTATCCAAACTCGATCTTTCAAAGGCGCTTCCCAATAGGCAAAAACGAAGCCATAGCGGGCGCGACGAGTGCAAGTTTGCGGGCGTTTTATGATAGAAATTATGCGCCAAATTTAATGAGCGTCATCGTCGTGGGCGATGTAAATTCGACGCAAATCGAAAATTTAATCAAAGCCAAATTTAGCGATTTAAAACCTCGCTCTAAAAAAATCGCGCGCGATACGAGCCTGCAAAAATTCGGCGCAGGTTATGCAAACATCATAGAGCCCCAGATTGGCACAAATGCCGTAAATATCGTGTTTGCCGGCGAGCACAGCCCCTTAAACAGCGTAGGCGAAATGAAAAAAGCCTGGCTTGATACCTACATCGCAAAACTTCTTAGCCTTAGCTACGATGCCCTAAACATAGGCGCGAAAATCCCCCTAAAAGCGGGATTTGATAGCGATGATTTGTTTGGTGAGCGCAGACTTTACTCGTTTGGCGCAAACATTTTTGATTTCGACGCAAATGCCACGCTGACTAGCCTATTTAGCGCGATTAAGGGCGCTAGGGAGCATGGATTTTCGGCTGGGGATTTTGAGAGTGCAAAGGCGGAATTTATCAACTCCGTCCAAACCAATCTCATCAAAAACGATACGCAAAATAAGCAAATTTATGAAATTTTGGATTTTGTAATAAACGGCAACACCAAGCTTGGCAAGCAGGATAAACACGATTTAAGCCTTGCGATTTTGGGCGAAATTTCGCTTGGCGATGTCAATGAATACTTTAAGCAAATCACGAGCGGAGCGCACTTTACGGAGATAATTTCGACGAAAGATCTAAATTTAAGCGCAGGGGAAATAGATAAAATTTATCAAAACGCAACCCCGTTTGATTTTAGCAAAAACGGCCTGGGCGAGAAAAAACTTTTAGAAAACGAGCCTTCGCCAGCCAAATTTAGCCAAAATTTCGACAGTGACAAAAACATAACCACGCTAAATTTCGATAACGGCGTCAAGGCGATTTTAAAGCGAAATTTGGGCAAAAAAAATAGCATACAAATCAGCGTGAAAAAACTAGGCGGAATTTCGAATTTTGCGAGCAAGGCTGAGGCTGAAATTTTAAGCGCATTGCTAAATTCAGGCACTATTGGCGAGTTTAACGAATACGAGGCCAGGAGGCTAACTAGCGGGTTTAACTACTCTTTGCGCTTTGGTATAAACGAGCTTTCTAGCGGGTTTAGCGGAGAGTGCGCTAGCAAGGATTTCGAGGCGATGATGAGGGAGCTGTTTGTGAAAATGAGCACGCCAAAAATCCACGCAAATTCGCTAGAAAAATACCAAAGTAGCGCCATCTCTAACCTTGCGCTCAGAGATGAGACGATAGATTTTCGCTTCAACAAACAAATCGTAAATTCGCTATTTAGCGGGGATTTGCGCTTTAAGACTCCGCTTGAAATAAGCGATGTAAAAAGCGCGAATTTAGCGCATTTTGGGGGCTTGGCAGATAAAATTTTCGCTAATGGGGGCGAGTATTTGTTTGTGATAAGTGGCGATTTTGACGAGGATAAAATCACCGAAATTTTAGCCAAATACGCAGGAAATTTAAAAGGCAAAGCTGGCAGGGGCGAAATCGCCCAAACAAAGCTTAGCGCAAACGCCGTAAAAATCGAGGAAAACTACGGCGATAGCGATAAAAGCGAGGTTAGAATGATTTATCTAAACTACGATTTGAGCGAGTTTGACATTTTAAACTCATACAAGCTCAAAGCCTTCGAAAGTGCCGTAAAAACGCAAATCACCGAAAAAATCAGAGAGGCCAAAGGGCTAATCTACTCAGCCAGCGTGAGTGCCTCATACGCGCAGTTTCCACAGATAAAATCTGGGTTAAATATCTCGTTTTCGTGCAACGAAAAGGACAAAGAAACAGTAATCGAGGGAATCAAAGAAATCGTCGCCGATATCGCGCACAACGGCACTAGCGCAGATCAGCTAGAAAATTTCAAAAAAGCGCAAATTTTATCTATGAAAAGAGCCAGCGAAAACAACGATTTTTGGCTAAGCAACATCGCTTCGCACGAGCTTTTCGGCTATCCGTTTTACGATGATGAAATTTATGCCGCGCGCATAAACGCCCTTAGCAACGAGGATGTGAAATTTGGGGCAAATTTAATCGCAAAAGAGCCGTTTATCGCGATTTTAAATCCGAAAAAGTAAGTAAATTTAGCCTTTTAACGATACTGCGCGCGCCATAAATTCGGCAATTTGCGCAGTGTCGAAATTGCTAAATTTACCATTTCCAAATAAACTCAAAGTGATTAAATATCGCTTTGGGTTACATTTATAAATATTCTTTACGAATTTTGTCTATATTTATATTTTTTCTTGTCAAAAAATATTTTTTAATTTCCAAATAATCATTTTTGTTAAAAATATAAATCGTGTAAAATTCAGAATTAAATATAGTTGCATTTAGGGCTGATTTTATATCTGGCGATTTTGGTTCATCTATAACAATATTTAAAAATGGCGTAAAACCTTTTAAATTTCCGTTAATTTTATAAAAAACTAGAATTTTTACAATCAAAATTCCAAGATAAAAACAAATAAATAGTGTGATAAAAACCACTATATATTTGCTTGTTAGCATTAAATAAATAAGAATTGCCATAAAAAAATACTTAATAACTTTTAATTCTCCTTTTAAGTGCCAATTCGTAAAAAACGGCTTACAAATATAATTTTCTACATTTGAAAGATAGGTAATACTTTTTAATTTTAATCCGTCATAAAATTCAATGGAATTATTTTTAAAATGTATCGTTGATTTGCTGTTTTCTACATATAGTATGTATGTAATGATAAATTCTGACGATAAAATAAATATCATCATAATGCCAAATGAAATAACACCGCTTATAGTTTCATATTTATCAAATAAGCTTCTAATACTAAGCGCGATAGTTAATGCAAATAAAAACGGAAATATAAATAGATTATAGACAAAAAATCTCTCATAGCTTTTGATAATTAACGGCTCTTTGTCGTAATCTCTTTGCATAAATTTATAATCTTATCGCCCTAGACATTGCGTTTAAAATCAAATTTTTATCAAATTTATTGTCATAAAAAAGATTAAACGCTAATGCGCCTTGGTTGATTAGCATTTCGCGTCCGTCTTTTGTGCGAACGCCGTGAGTGCTAGCCAAATCCAAAAACGGCGTAATCTTGCCATAAATTGCGTCAAATGCGAATTTTGCTTCTTTAAAAACAGCGTCTAAAATTTCGGCTGGGGCTGGTAAAAAATCATCTTTTAGCCCTGCACTTGTGGAATTTACGACTAAATCATAGCTTTGAAATTTGAAATTTTCATAGGTATAAAAATTCTCGCATTTAAAATTTTCTGGCTCTTTTTCGCTGCGGTTTAAAATGTCAAATTTAACGCCATTTTTCGCCAAAATATAGCCAATCGCCCGTGTCGTGCCACCAGCGCCCAAAACAAGCACGCGCTTTAAGCTTCCAAACTCCCTAATCGCCTCGTAAAATCCGGGCGCGTCAGTGTTGTATCCGTAAAATTTGGAGTTTTTTCGCACGAGAGTATTCACTGAGCCGATCTCGCGCGCCGCCTCGCTTAGCTCGTCGCTTATCCTGTGAGCTTCTAGCTTAAAAGGCACGGTGATGTTCGCGCCATTTAAACCTAAATTCAGAAATTTTTGTTTCAAATCCGTGGCTGTTTCTAACAAAACCCGCCCATAAAAGGCATCAAGGCCTAGCTCTTTAATCGCTAAATTGTGCATTAAAGGCGATATGGAGTGGGATATCGGATTGCCAAAAACGGCAAATTTGTGCATTATTTCACTCTGTAAATGTATGCGCCACTATTAACCGCACGCATGTCGCTAATAGCCTTGTTTAGCTCTTCTCCACTAAATGGACCGACCAAAATTTTAACCACATCTTTGCCATTTACTTGGGTTTTTAAACCCACTGGATTATAGCCTTTGGCTGTGATTTTGCGCACATCTGAGCTATTTGGATCGTAAGAGTTCGAAGCGAAAACTTGGATATAATTTCCAGCCCCCACGCTCGAATTCGCAGTTTTTGCCGCGGTGCCTACTTTGGCAGGTTCTTTTTTAGGCTCGATTTTTGGAGCCTCTTTTTTTACCTCGGCTTTTTTGATTTCCTCTTTTTTAGGTTCAGGTTTTTTCGCCTCTACCTTTTTAGGCTCATCTTTTTTGACCTCAGCCTTTTTCACCTCTGCTTTTTTAGGCTCGGTTTTTGTAACCTCTTTTTTAACTTCGGCTTTTGGGGCTTCTTTTTTGATTTCAACCTTTGGAGCTTGCAAGTGCTCTTTTACGGTTTTTACCTCTTCTGGTTTTGGTTCTTCTTTTTTAACCTCGATTCTTTGGACTACGACAGGCTTAGGCTCTTCTTTGACCTCGGGTTTTTTAATCTCTACCTTTGTTTGAGAGGCAGTGTTTTGTATCACTGGCTTTGGCTCATCTTTTACTTCGCTTTTGATTTCAACTTTTGAAATTTGAAGCTCGCTTGGTTTTGGCGCAGGGGCTGGCTCTACCTTTGGAGCTAGGGTTTGAGGCTGCGCGTTAGAAGTATCACTGCTAACCACATTGATCTCTGGCTCTTTTTTTACCTCTTCTTTTTTAGTAAGTTCTTCTTCGCTAGGCATTGTTAGGGCTGCGTTTGTGTCAATGTCGTTTTTGTTGATAGCTTTCATTATTATAAGAACTATCAAAAACAAAACTATAATTCCGGCCGCAATAGTCAAAAGCTTTTTTAGGCTAGCTGTGCCGTCTCCTGGCGCTCCGTTCATAGTGATATCGCTCATATCAAATTTATCTGTCATAATATCTCCTAAAAATTTATTTACCCTTTTTAAAAAATTTAACAAATCTTTTAAAAGGGGCAATAAGGCGCACGAAGCGCCTTAAAATCAATACATCGCTTTATCGTAAATGATAAATTTATGTGCCAAATCAACAATCTCTTTTTTAACTTTTGCTTGAAGTTCGGTGTTTGTTATGTCGCTAAGCACATCTGCGATTTTATTTGCAATAAACTCAAACTCAGCCTCTTTCATACCACGAGATGTCAGAGCAGGGCTTCCGATGCGAATTCCGCTTGTTACAAATGGACTGCGAATCTCGCCTGGGACTGTGTTTTTATTTACGGTAATTCCAGCGTTTCCAAGAGCTATATCGGCGTCTTTTCCGCTAAATTCTTTATTTAAAAAGCTTACTAAGATTAGGTGATTATCCGTGCCGCCGCTTACTAAATCAAATCCCCTTTTTACCAAAGTTTCGCCTAAAATTTTTGCATTTGCTTTGACCTGTTTTGCATAAACTTTCCACTCAGGGCTTAGATTGTGTTTAAAGCCAACAGCCTTTCCTGCGATGACATGCATTAAAGGACCGCCTTGAATGCCCGGGAAAATAGAGCTATTGATTTTTTTAGCGAATTCTTCATCGTTTGTCATGATGATACCGCCGCGTGGTCCGCGAAGTGTCTTGTGAGTGGTAGAGCTAACTACATGGCAGTGCGGGAACGGATGAGCGTGCTCGCCAGCTACAACTAGCCCTGCGATATGCGCAACATCGGCAAAAAGATACGCACCCACGCTATCTGCGATTTCTCTAAATTTAGCAAAATCTATCTCCCTTGTATAGGCACTTGCGCCACAAACTATCATTTTTGGTTTTACGATATTTGCTATGTCTGCTACGCGGTCGTAGTTTATGCGACCATCTAGCTCGACGCCGTATTCAAAGCTCTCGTAATACTTTCCGCTACTTGAAACCTTTGCGCCGTGTGTTAGGTGTCCGCCGTGGCTTAAAGACATGCCCAAAATTTTATCACCCGGTTTTAAAAACGCTCCATAAACGCCTTGATTTGCTTGTGAGCCTGAGTTTGGCTGAACATTTGCAAATTCGCAACCAAAAAGTTTTTTACATCGCTCAATAGCGATTGTTTCGATTTCATCGACAAATTCGCAGCCGCCATAATATCTTTTGCCGGGATAGCCCTCTGCGTATTTGTTTGATAGCACTGAGCCCATTACCTGCATAACTTCTGGATATGTAAAATTCTCGCTTGCAATCATCTCCAAATGGTCACATTGACGAGCCAACTCTTTATTCATCAAATCAAAAATTTCTTTATCAAAATCTGCCAACATTTTTACTCCTTATCTGAATTTAACGGCTTCATAGCCGGAAATAAAATAACATCGCGAATCGATTTTTTATTTAGCAAAATCATCACAAGCCTATCTATGCCTAGTCCCCAGCCAGCAGTCGGTGGCATAGCGTAAGATAGGGCACGCACATAGTCTGCATCCATTTCGTGCGCTTCGTCATCGCCTGCATTTTTAGCGTCGATTTGCGCTTTAAATCTCTCGAATTGATCAAGCGGATCGTTTAGCTCATTAAATGCGTTTGCAATCTCCTTGCCAGCGATATATAGCTCAAATCTCTCGGCGATTTTTGGATTTTCGTCGCTCCTTCTTGCAAGCGGGCTAATCTCGATAGGAAAATCCACGATAAAGGTCGGATCTATGAGCTTGGCTTCGACATAATTATCGAAAAGTTCGCTTTGCAAGTGGCCCAAATCTAGCTTTTCATTGACTTCGAATTTATCAGCTCTAAGCTTTGCTAAAATTTTGTCTTTATCATTTATAATCTCAGGATCCAATCCGCCTATTTCAACCAACGCGTCAAGGTATTTTATGCGCGCAAAAGGCTTGGTAAAGTCGATTTCAAGCTCGTCGTATTGAAGCTTTTTATCAAGCCCTAGTTTATCCATCACAGCCCAGATTAAATTTTGTGTCAGATCCATGACATCATTATAATCATGCCATGCCCAGTAAAACTCAATGCTGGTAAATTCGGGATTGTGCGTTAAATCCATGCCCTCGTTGCGGAAATTTCTATTGATTTCAAAAACAGCTTCCATACCGCCTACGATTAGACGTTTTAGATAAAGTTCAGGTGCGATTCGCAGGTATCTATCCACATCAAGAGCGTTGTGGTGCGTGATAAAAGGCTTCGCGTTTGCGCCACCTGCGATTGGGTGCATCATCGGAGTTTCGACCTCCAAAAATCCATGCGCCTCGAAAAAGTTGCGAATTTCACGGATTATGACAGAGCGTTTGATAAAATCGCTTCTAACCTCTGGGTTCATTATCATATCGAGGTAGCGTTGGCGGTATCGCATTTCGATATCTACTAGGCCGTGGAATTTCTCAGGTAGTGGAGAAATCGCTTTTGAAGCTAGTTTGATATTTGAAGCATGTATCGAAAACTCACCAGTTTGCGTGATAAAGGCGTATCCTGTAACGGTGATGATATCGCCTACTTCGAGATTTTTCTTAAATTTAGCGTAATCTTCCTCGCCGATACTGTCGCGCGAATAATAAATTTGAATATTTCCGCTTTCGTCTTCAATATTTGCAAATGTCGATTTTCCCGCAACTCTTTTTAGTTTCAAACGCCCTGCTAAAACGACAATCTCATCTGATTTTTTTTCTTCTGTATTTGCAATACTAGCGAATTTCTCACGAAATTCTACGATTTTCATATCTCGCTTTAAAAAATGAGGGTATGGATTTACCCCTAAATTTCGCAATTCGTTTGATTTATCTATTCTTTGGATTTCTAATTGTGAGTCGAACAAATTATTTCCTTTTTGCCGCGCAATCAGCGCAGATTCCGTAAAGCTGCATAATATGGCCAGTTAGGACAAAGCCATTTTCTTTGGCGATTTGGATTTGTTTTTTCTCGATACTAGCGTCGCGGAATTCGACGATTTTGTTGCAACTTTTACAGATTAGGTGATCGTGGTGTGGTTTGTTTGCAAGTTCGAATTTTTTGCCTTGCGCGCCGAAAGTAATCGATGTCGCCATGCCTGATTCTTCGAGCAAATTTAGCGTGCGATACACTGTGGCGATACCTACATTTAGCTCAGGATTTTTCGCCTTGATCTCGCTGTGCAAAGCCTCTGGCGTAAAGTGCGTATTGCTATTATAAAGCGTTCTTAGCAAAACCTCTCTTTGTTTTGTATATTTTAAGCCATTATCGCTAAGTGCTTTTTTAAATTCAAGCAAAAGCGCGTCAAATTCTAAATTTTCGATTTTAGCGTCCATTACAATCTCCCTTCACTTACATTTAAATCCAAGCTTTGATTGATATCAAAAACCTCGTTTGAAATATTGTTTTGAATTTCTGTCATATTATCTTCGCTTGGGGTTAAAATTTCACTAGCTTTTTGCTCTAAACTTTGCAAATTTTCTTTGACTACTGGGTCGTCTTTTAAATCCATAATCCACTTGCCCACGCTTAGTAGCACCGGAGCGACTGCGCTAGTTTCGAAAAATTTCTTTGTCTGCTCATTTAGCATCATAGGACCTCTTGCAAAGGTTACGATAACGGCAAAAATTAAGAAAATTTTAGCCACGCTAAATGCAAATCCACCGATTCTATCGACAAATCCTAGCCCACTCCATTTAAAGAGTTTTGAGATAATTTCGCCTAAAATCAGGCAGATAATCCACACGCCAAAAAGCACAGCCAAAAATCCGATTAAAGTCTGAGTAGTATCGCCGGAGAAAATTCCATTTGCATTTTGCAATGCAGGGACTTTGCTAGCTATCCACGCTCCCGCCATCTCTTTGTAGCGCACAGCGATCCACAAACCACCAATCAAACCTAAAATTCCAAAAATTTCCTTCATAATGCCATTTGTAAGGCCTCTTAATCCAAAAAGGATTATCAGACCCACTACAATGGCGTCAAACCAATTTATACCTTCCATGATTACGCACCCACAACGCCGATAAGCTCTTGTAAATTTGTAGAATAGCGCAATGCCGTTTCTTTGGCAATTTGATTTGCTCTGATTGCCTTAACCATAGCCTGTGTTTGCGTAATCATACCAGTGCTTTGTTGGTTAAGTTGCATTTGTGAGTAAATTTGATGAACTTTGTTTTCGCGGATTAGGTTGGCAACCGCGTTGTTGTTAATCAAAATTTCATGCACTGCGATACGACCGCCACCAAGCTTTGGAAGCAAAGATTGCGAAATAACCGCAGTTAGTGAAACCGAAAGCATGTTTCTAACTTGAAGTTGCTCGCCACCGTCGAAGCTATCGATGATACGGTTGATTGTTTGAATCGCTGAGTTTGTGTGAAGTGTGCCAAAAACCAAGTGTCCTGTCTCAGCCGCAGTAATCGCAATAGAAATCGTCTCCCTATCACGCATCTCACCGACTAGGATAATATCAGGGTCTTCACGAAGTGAGAATTTCAAAGCTTGCGCATAAGAGTGGGTATCCGTGCCGATATTTCTGTGAGAAAATAGAGATTTTTTGTTTTGATGCACGAACTCGACTGGGTCTTCAACCGTGATAATGTGCTTGCGCTCTTTTTCGTTGATTTCATTTAGCATAGCCGCCAAAGTCGTTGATTTACCAGATCCTGTCGGACCAGTGACTAAAATCATACCCTTTTCGCGTTTTACAACCTCTTTAAAAATGCTTGGGGCTTTCAAATCATCAAGGCTAGGGATATCAATAGGAATAATACGAAACGCAGCGGCCAAATCGCCGTTCATAGTGTAATAGTAGTTTCCACGAAAGCGTCCGATATTTGGCAACTCAATCGCGAAGTCAAGCTCTTTGTTTTCCTCTAAATCGCTTTTTTGTTGATCTGTAATCATCGCATAGCAAATATACTCGATATCACTTCCACTAAGGCTATCCATAGCCAAAGGACGAAGCGTTCCATCTATTCGGATTTGCGGTGCTGAGCGAGAAACTAGGTGCAAGTCAGAAGCTTTATTAAAAACAACTGTCTTTAATAAGGTTTCGATATCTACTAAATTTTTTCTTGGATCTTCCATACTTTTCCTTTCTAATCAATAATTTTAGGCACTACAAAATAATCACCCTCGCTTGAAGGTGCATGCCCTAGGATAATAGAGCGAACATCGCTAGCGCGTGGCTCATCCTCGCGAAACGGAGTTCCGCCCTTTAAAGTAGTTATAGCTACTTCCTCACCATCTAATTTTAATTCGTTTAAAATTTCGACAAAATCTACTACCTTATTTAACTGACCGATAAACTCATTTCGTTTTTCATCAGGGATTTTTAAAGCAGCTAATTTTTCGAGCCTTGATAATAAAATTTCATCTATTATCATAAATTTTCCTTTTCTGATAAATGCGACATTATATCATAAAAATTCTTGTCTTTGGGCATATTTAAATTTTTTTATGCTACAATTACCGCCAAATTTAATCACAAAAGGATACTACTTTGGCTTTAAAAGACGACATCGAAGGCGTTAAAAAAGAAATAGGCACAGAAGAGCAGTTTTTAGAAGGCGTTATCAAAAGCGAAATTTTCATTAAAAAATACAAAAAACCTTTAATCTTTTTTGCTACCCTTATAATGGTGATTTTCGTAGGATACTGGGCGAACGAATTTATCCAAAATTCTCGCATAAACAGCGCGAACGAGCTATACTCAGAGCTTTTAGAGGCGCGAGATGACGCAAAACTAGCCAAGCTAAAAGACAAAGATTTCAATCTATATGCGTTATATATGCTAAATCACGGCACAGCCGATGATTTATCGGCTCTTGGAAACGATAGCAAGGTCGATTACTTGCTAAAAGAGATTATCAGCGTGCAAAACGGCAAACAAAGCCCGCTTTTGCTTAACGATTACGACGCTATCGTCAAGGGATACGAGCTTTTGAAAACAGGTCAAATCGAGGCCGCAAACGCCGAATTTGACAAAATCGCCATAGATTCGCCAGTGCGAAATTTAGCGTTAAATTTAAAACATTACAAAGGAAATAAATAATGAAAAAATCAATCATATTCACACTTCTGCTTTCGTTTTTATTTTTCGGTTGTTCGACCAAACGCCAGTATTTCGACCCAGGCGATGACAATATCACAGGCGAAATGGCCTTTAACGGCTCGCTTCCAGCTAAGATTGTCTATGCTGCCAAAGAGGGCGCCACACTGTCAAACGGCGCAGTTATCACCAAATCAGGCGTAAATGAAAATATCAAACTTAACAAAAACGAGCGATTTTTAGGCGAGTATAATGGAAATTTCATCGTCACAGACACAAACGGCACGACTAGGGTTTTGGGTAGCGATGGTAGTGTGAAATTTGAGCGAGATCTCAAACGCTATGCCCTAAGTGGCGCGATTGATGGCGATGATTTAGCGCTTGTGATGAGCGATAATAGCGTAATGCTCTTTCGCCTAAGCTCGGGTGCTATGGTGCTAGATGATAAAATCGGCGACGCATTTGCCATAGATTCACGCACAGCCGCTCCGCTTTTTATCAACCAATTAGTAGCCTACCCAGCACTTGATGGCCTGGTAAATATCGTAGAGCGCACAGGCGGCCGCTCTGTGAGGGATTTCGTCGTATCAAATCAACCATTTTTTAACAACATAACCACGCTTCAAGCCCGTGGCGACGACCTTTATGCAGGCACAGGCACAAGGCTAGTTCTCATCAGCCCAAATGGCAACAAAACCTACAACCGCGACATTAGAAATGTCCTATTTGACGGCGATAGAATCTATCTTTTGCTAAAAGACGGCACGGTCGAGCTTTTGGATAAAAACCTAAATTTAATAAAATCTCGCAAATTTACCTTCGCTCAGCTATTAGAGGGTGTATTTAGCGGAGAATACCTTTATATCGTAGAGCGCACAGGTTTTGTTATCCGCACGGATAAAAATCTGCAAAGCGAGGCGATTTTTGAGCTAAATGATGAGATTGACTCTCGCGCATTTAGCGCAAATTCATCATTTTACTACGATGATAAAGTGCTAAATTTTGCTAAGTAAAATTTCCAATCTCATGGTTAGCCATGAAATTTTGCTTAAAAATTTCAAAACCATAGATTTGAAAATTTTCACTCGCTCCCGCGCATACAGCGCCTATTTTGGCGTGGATTTATCTGGGTTTAATACCCTGATTTTCATGCGCGAGGCATCATCTCGCTTCATTATGCGAGATAGCGAATTTTTATTAAATTTAACCGAACAAATTTGCGCAAATTTAGGCAAAACTATCAAAAAACGAGTTTTGTTTCACAACAGCCAAATTTGCTCAAAAAGTAAAAAATTTTTAGAAGAAAACGGATTTAAAACCTATGCTTTTATGTGATATCGGCAACACACATGCCAAATTTTATGATAACGGCGCAACCTTTGCTATGGGTATCGACGAGTTTTTGAACTACGAACCAATCGAGAGAGTGTATTGTATAAATGTAAATGCCAGAGTGCAACGCAAGCTAAACAATCCCCTATTTATCGACATTACGCACCATTTCCACATAAACACCACCTACCAAGGGCTAGGAATAGATAGAATCGTCGCGTGCAGTATGGTCGAAACTGGCGTCATCGTCGATGCAGGCAGCGCTATCACGGTCGATGTCATGGAAGAAGGCACCCACCTTGGCGGATTTATCCTACCTGGAATCCACGCTATGCTTCGCACTTATGGCGAAATTTCATCTGTTTTAGATGTCAATCTCTCGACGAAAATTTCCCTAGACTCGCTCCCACAAAAAACTAGCGACGCTGTGAATTACGGCATTTTCAAACCAACAATCCTAGCCATAGCCGACATTGCCGGCGACAAGCGCATACACTTTACCGGCGGGGACGGCGCGTTTTTAATGCGACATTTCAAAAACGGCGTTTATGATAGGGATTTGATTTTCCGCGCTATGAAAAATTTAATCTCACAAAAAGGACTTTTATGATTACGATTGCGCTACCAAAGGGTCGCATTGCCGATGATACACTCAAAATTTTCAAAAGCATTTTTGGGCTAGAATTTGCCTTTGAAGACCGCAAATTAATCATGCAAGAGGGTGATTTTAAATTTCTTTATGTCCGCAACCAAGACATTCCCACCTATGTCGTCGGAGGCGCAGCAGATATCGGCGTAGTGGGGCTAGATGTGCTCGAAGAGCACAAACCAGATGTTTTGCGCCTGCTAGATCTCAAAATCGGCAAATGCAGAGTCTGCGTGGGCGTGCCAAACGAAACCGAGCTTGATTACAACACCCCAGGTATCAAAATCGCAACCAAAATGCCAAATATCACGCGCGAATACTTCGCCACCAAAGCCGTCGCCACTCAGGTCATTAAACTATACGGCTCGATCGAGCTAGCTCCGATTATCGGGCTATCAGACGCTATCGTCGATGTGGTCGAAACAGGCGCTACGATGAAGCAAAACGGCCTTAAAGTCGCCGAGGTCATCATGCACAGCTCAGCGCACCTCATCGCCAACAAAAACAGCTTTGTCATCAAACGAGATGAAATTTTAGATTTACGCGACAAACTCCAAACTGCTATCGCCTGAAATTTTAATTTGCCATTGCGAGCGAGCACGCCAAATTTGTCATTATAAGACGGCAACGCCAAGGGAGCAATCCAGTAAAATTCCCTAATCCTAAATCTGTCATTGCAAGAAATGCGAAGCATTTCAATAAAATTAAATCAGCTAAATTTAAAGCGAAGCTTTAAATTTAACCACTTCTAAGGTTTTACAGGGGTGGGGTTGGTAAGGGGGAGGGTAGCGTCTCCTAAAAAGCGCGCCCTCCCCCTTACGAAAAAAACACAGCACAGGTTAAATTCAAAAAATCGTTCAATGCTAAATTTAAATAGAATTTTGAATTTAAATTTTTCTGGATTGACTTCGCCTACGGCTCGTCCAAATGCCCCTTCGCTACGCTCATTTTGCTTCGCTCGTTACACTCGCTCGCAATGACAAAATAGGCAAAATTTGCAATTTTTCCGAAAAAATTTTAAAATTAAAAACTAAAAATTTAAAAAAGGAAAAAAATGAAAAACCTAATCCTACCCTGCCTAATCGCGCTAAGCTTCACAGGTTGCGCCTTTTTCGCGCCACGCACCACGCCACTTTGCCCAGACACCACCGCCAGCAAAATGCAGATTTCTAGCTACACAAGACAGAGCAAAGTCGCATATACATATAAATTTATAAACGCCAGCGAGCAATGCAGTGCCAAATCAAATAAATACTTCGCCAACCCAGGCGATGTCGCACTTATCAGCGTTGCAAATGGCAGTGTTTCTAGCGCGCAAATACTCTCTCGCAAAATCACCCCGGGCAAGAAAGAGAGCTACACGCCGACCAAAATCATCAAAAAACAGGTCCGCAAAAACGAAAATATCAAAGCCCCAACCGAGGAAAAAATCAGTTTTTGATAACTTACGCCCGAATTTCGCCCTTTAAATTTAACGAAAAATTAACAAAAAGGGCAAATTTCGCGCCAAAAATTATAAATTTCGCATAAATTTTACGAATTTTATCAGCCAAATTTAGTTTAACTGCAAATTTTTCACTATTAAAAATAATTCTCATTTGTTGCCATATATTTACTCAAATTTAGCTACAATCACCCTATCGAAATCAAACTCCTTTCAATATTTGCGAAGTGTTAGCGCACTTCGCTTTTTTTATGCAAAATTCAGCGATTTTGGTTAATACTCGGTAACAAAATGGTTATATTTCAGTAAAATTAAGATTGTTTTAAGCAAATAATTTAGTATTTTGTGCTACTATTACGACCATAACTTTTACAAGGAGTTCAAATGAAATTATTCAAACTTAGTTTAGCAGCTGCAATCGCAGCAGGTGCATTTGCTACATCAGCAAGTGCTGTTGCATTAGAAGATGCAATCAAAGATGTAGATGTAAGCGGTTTCGCTTGGATGCGTATTGATTCTACAAAAACAGATGATGGTCTAAAAACAGAAAACGATCACAGATGGAGATTCAAAAGCGTTGTTAATACAAATGTAAAAATCGATGACAACTTCTTCTTCGTAGCTGGTATTCGCTATGCTCACGACAATGACTGGGCAGAAGGCAGAACAGCTGATGCGGTTACAACAAAATTTGATTTATACCAAGGATACCTAGGATATAAAATCGGTGGCACTACATTCCAACTAGGTCGCCAAAAACTAGGCACATTCTTCACAGATGATATGTTTGGTGATGGTTTGAAAGTCGTTAATCAAGATATCGAGGGCTTAACTCTTGCAGCTCTATATATGGATACATTAGAGAGCGATGGCGATATCGATTTAAATGCGGCAGCAGCAACTCTTGCAGCAGATGGCAAAAGACTAGATCAACACGACCTATGGGGCGTAGCTGCTATCGGTTCTTATGATCCAGTATCTTTCCAACTATGGTATGCTGGCCTAGAAGATGTTGTTGATTTATTCGCAGTTGAGGCTGGTCTAAGCTTCGATGTTACAGAGGATATCAACCTAGGCTTAACAGCTCAATATGCTTACTCAAATTTTAGCGATGAGTATGTTGCAATCGGTGCAGATGATGCTGATTTCTTTGGTGTAGAAGCTAGCACAAGCCTATTTGGATTTGATTTAACAGCTGGCTATGTTCAATACGATACAGATTCACAAGTTCATTCAAGAGTATCTTTTGAAGACCAAGGCTCTTTCATCAGCCCAGGTGAAGACCTACTTAATTACAGAGATTTCAGAGGCGACAACCACGCTTGGTTCATCACAGCTGCTTATGCTATCGCAGACACTGGTCTAACAATCGGCGATGACTTCGTTAGCGGTGAATTCAACGATGAAGACGCTTGGGAAAATGTTGTTAGAGTTAATTACAAATACAACAAAAAACTTAGCTTCACAACTTTCTGGTCACATGTTAAATATGACGGCAAAGCTGGCGTAAAAGATAGCGAAGAAGATCACATCAGATTCCAAGCTAGATACGCTTTCTAATCATTTACTCTGATTAGGTATAATCTAGGGCGAGGGCAAAACCTCGCCCTTTTTAAATTCTATCGACAAGGTATCAAATGAAGACTTTAAAACTTTCGTTTTTAGCATGTTTTTGCGCGGGTGCGCTTTTGGTGGCCAATGAGCCAGAAGAAAGCTATGTGTTTGAGGCAAAAGGCGAGTTCGCAAAAGAGCTAAAATCCCTCATCGAAAAACATTCCAAAGACGAAAATATCACAGTCAATGTCTATAAAAACGACGGCTCAAAAGGTGGCGTGTTAAATAGTATTAAGCATAACCCTGCCGCTGCCAAAGAAGAGGGATCTAAAATTTTCGCACAAAAATGCGCCTCATGCCACGGCGCAAACGGCGAAAAACGCGCTCACGGTGTCTCTAAAAAAATCAAAAATCTATCCGCAGGGGAGATTGCTATGGCTGTGAGCAACTACGGCACAGACCATGAATTTGGTGGTAAAAAAGCATATTTAATGAACTCTGTCGCACTATCTACAACCTCGACAGAGATAGGCTATATCATCGCATTTTTGAAGGGCGACACTTCGTTCTTGCCTGGTGGTTCAGGCTCTGCGCGTGGTGGCAATACCGATATTTCGACCACTCCAAGCGAGCAAGGCTCATATCTAAAATAAAGGACAAAAATGAAAGTAGCCGTTATTTTAGCTAATGGCTTCGAGGAAATCGAAGCAATAAGCGTGGTTGATTTGCTAAGACGAGCTGGGATCGACGCGAAATTTCTCGGTTTAGAGAAAAAATGCGTCACAGGCTCTCACGGCGTGGAAATCATCGCCGATGATTTACTCGTAAATTTAGACATTAACGAATACGAAATGATAGTCTTGCCAGGCGGTTTGCCGGGTGCCGAGCATTTGGCAAAAAGCGAAAAACTAGGCGAAATTTTACGCAAATTTGACAAAGCCGGCAAAAAAATCGGCGCAATCTGCGCTGCACCTTGGGCTCTTGGCACAGCCGGGGTTTTAAAGGATAGCTACACATGCTACCCAGGCTTCGAGGGCACGATCGCGCACGCTGGCTACACCGCTAGCGCAAATGTCATAATAGATAAAAATATCATTACATCTCGTGGTCCAGCCACTGCAATGGAGTTCGCACTCGCAATCGTGCGCGAACTAAAAGGCGAACAGGCTTTTAGCACACTAAAATCCGAGCTACTTTTTAACTAAAACAAATATTTTCACTAACTCTCAATGACAAATTAGGCAAAATTTACGCCTTGATTTGTCATTGCGAGGCGACGCAGTCGCCGTGGCAATCCAATAAAATTCCATTATCTATAATCTGTCATTGTGAGAAATGCGAAGCATTTCAGTTAAACAAAATCAGCTAAATTTTAAAAAGCAACGCTTTTTAAAATTTAGCCACTTCTAAGGTTTTACAGGGGTGGGGGTTGGTAAGGGGGAGGGTAGCGTCTCCTAAAAAGCGCGCCCTCCCCCTTACGAGAAAATCAAAATTTAGCCTAAAATTTACAAAATCGTTCAATGCTAAATTTAGGTTGAATTTTGCTTTAAATTTTTCTGGATTGCTTCGAAAACTTCATTTTCTCGCAATGACAGCAAATTTAGCGTTTGGTTATTTTTACTCATAGATTGCTTCGTCGCTTTGCTTCTCGCAATGACAATAGCGAGCAAAATTTGTTTAATTTGTCATTGCGAGAATTTTGCGTTAGCAAAATTCGTAGCAATCTACAAATATGAAATTTAAGCTTAGTGTTTTTGCAGAATTTATAAAATTTCGCCTAAAATTTTAGTGTTTGTTCAATGTAAAATTTAGGTTGAATTTTGCTCTGAATTTTACTGGATTGCTTCGCTTTCTGCGAAAGCTCGCAATGACAAAATTAAGCAAATTCTCCAAATTTCAAAAAGCCAAAATTTAACCCCTTTTTGCTAAAATGAGCGCAAAATCAAAGGACATTTTATGAGCGAATTCACACATTTACACCTGCATACAGAATACTCATTGCTTGACGGTGCCAACAAAGTCAGCGAACTAGCCAAAATCCTAGCCGAGCGTGGCGCCAAGGCCTGCGCAATCACAGATCACGGCAATATGTTTGGGGCGATCGATTTTTACCAAACCATGCGCAAAAACGGCATAAAGCCGATAATCGGTATCGAAGCCTATATCCACAACCACGATGATATCGGCGATAAAAGCGACAAAAATCGCTTCCACCTAATTTTGCTAGCCAAAAACGAAATCGGTTATAAAAACCTAATGTATCTTAGCTCGCAAGCCTTTTTAAACGGATTTTACTACTATCCACGCATAAACAAAAAACTACTTCGCGAACACAGCGAGGGGCTTGTTTGCTCATCTGCCTGCCTTGCGGGCGAGGTTGAGTTTCACCTAAATTTAAGCGAACGAAACCTAAAACGAGGCGCAGGCGGATACGAAGCCGCCAAAAAGGCCGCCGCAGAATACAAAGAGATTTTTGGCGATGATTTTTACCTAGAAATCATGCGACACGGTATCGGCGAGCAACTAAATGTCGAAAAAGATCTAATCCGCATAGCGCGCGAGCTTGATATCAAACTCATCGCCACCAACGACGCCCACTACGCCTACAAAGAGCGCGCCACAGCCCACGATGTGTATCAGTGCATAGCCATGGGCAAAACCATAAACGACGGAGATCGCCTAAAACATGTCGTAAGCGAATTTTATGTCAAATCAGATGAGGAAATGCAAAGGCTCTTTGCCGATATGCCAGAGGTCATCACAAATACGCAAGAAATCGTCGAAAAGTGCGATTTGCACTTTGCTTTCGAGGAAAAGGGCTACGCTCCCACGCCACCAAATTTCAAATTTACCCTCGAATACGCTAGCAAACACGGATTAAACTTGCCTGAACCAGAGGCTAGATATAGCTTTGCCAATGATGATTTTTTGTTTGATTATCTATGCCGTGAGGGTTTAAAAGAGAGATTAAAATTTATTGATGAGGCAAAACACCAAATTTACGAAGAAAGATTAAACAAAGAGCTTGAAATCATAAAAAGTATGCACTTCTCAGGCTATATGATTATCGTGCAAGACTTCATCAACTGGGCCAAAGACCACGATATCCCAGTAGGACCCGGCCGTGGCTCTGCGGCTGGCTCGATTTGTGCGTATGCGCTTCGTATCACAGACCTAGATCCGATACCTTATAATCTGCTTTTCGAGCGATTCTTAAACCCTGCTCGTATCTCTATGCCAGATATTGATGTGGATTTTTGTCAAGCAAGGCGTGGCGAAGTAATTGATTATGTCATAAAACAGTATGGCAAATACAATGTCGCCCAAGTAGCGACCTTTGGTAAATTGCTAGCCCGTGGCGTAATCCGTGATGTCGCCAGAGTCTGCGATATGCCCCTCTCACAAGCTGACAAAATGGCAAAACTTATCCCAGAAGGTCCTGGCGTAACCCTAACTGGCGTCGGCGATCCAAGTAGCGATAAATACAAACCGGGTGCTTACGAGCAAGAGCCAAAAATCGCCGAGCTTTTGCAAAGCGATCCCACAGCCGCGCAAGTATGGGAGTTCGCGCTTCAATTAGAGGGCTTAAACCGCAACGCTGGCATGCACGCAGCAGGCGTGGTTATCTCAAACGAAGAGTTATGGCACAAGGCTCCACTTTTCAAGCAAGATAAAGGCGACGATGCGCGTATCGTCACACAGTATATGAAAAACTACCTAGAAGATGTGGATCTCATCAAATTTGACTTTTTGGGGCTTAAAACTCTCGATGTCATCGATAGCGCGCTAAAACTCATAAAAAGGCGATATGATAAAGAGATAATCTGGGAAAAAATAGATTTTAACGACCCTGCGACTTATAAAACAATCCAATCAGGCAACACGCTTGGAATTTTCCAAATCGAGGGCGCTGGCATGCAAGATTTAGCCGTAAATTTAAAGCCAGATAGATTTGAGGATATCATCGCGATGATTTCGCTATATCGCCCAGGTCCAATGGATCTAATCCCGCGCTTTATCGATATCAAACACGGACGCGAGGAAGCCTCGTATATGTTCCCACAAATCAAGGAAATTTTAGAGCCGACTTACGGAATCATCGTCTATCAAGAGCAGGTCATGCAGCTAGTGCAAACTATCGGCGGATTTTCGCTTGGCGAAGCTGATTTGGTGCGTAGAGCCATGGGTAAAAAGGACGAAAAAAAGCTAGCCCACATGAGAGAGCAGTATTTGGAGGGGGCTAAGACAAACGGCTTTGATGTCGCTAAGGCAAACGAGCTATTTGATATGATTATGAAATTTGCCTCTTATGGATTTAACAAATCCCACGCGGCGGCTTATTCGATGATTACATTTCAAACAGCCTATCTTAAAACCTACTATCCAGCCGAATTTATGGCTGGTTTGCTCACATCTGAGGAGGGAAACACAGATAAAGTTGCAAAATATATCGATGAAGCAAAACGGCTTGGTATCGGCCTCAAACAGCCCTCAATCAACCAAAGCTTGCGCGGATTTAGCGTAATCGACGATGAAGCAAGCGAATCAGGGCAGTCTATCATCTACGGACTTGGTGCGATTAAGGGCGTGGGTTCGGCTGCGATTGAAAATATCTTGGAGCTTCAAAACGAAAGGCTTTTTGAAAATATCGATGATTTTGCCACCAGAGTGGATAATTTCAAGGTCAATAAAAAGGTCATCGAGTCCCTAACATACGGCGGTGCGATGGATTGCTTGGGTAAAACTAGGCTTAGTATTATCCAAAACATGGAAAATATCCTAGATGTGATGAAAAAAATCACAGAAATCAAAAAAGACGCTCAAAGCTCGCTATTTGGCGAAGATGAGGAGATGACCGAGGGGATAAAAGTAAGCTTCGTGGAAAACGCAGAAGAATTCGCGCAAAGTGAAATTTTAAAATTCGAGCAACAAACCGTGGGCGTGTATCTCTCTGGCCACCCGCTCGATGATTATAAAGAGCAAATGAGCGGTATAGATTACCTGCTCTCATCGCAATTTGGCGAGATTACAGGCGATAATGCCGAAATTTTAAGCGTTGGGCGGATCGAGGATATCACTACTCGTATCACAAAAACTGGCAAAAAAATGGGAATTTTGACTATTTTGGATTTGCACGGCTCGTATGAACTAGCCGTATTTGACAACACGCTAAAAACTATCGAAAATTTAAGCCCCGCTGAGCTTGAAAAACCATACGCTTTTATGATAAAAATCAGCAAAAGTGCCGCTGGCGAGGGAGCGTATCAGGTCTCCTTCCTTTCAATGCTAAGCCTAGAAAACGCCAAAGACGCTGGGTTTAGACCACGCTCTGGCGTATTTTTAGAGGGAAATCCACTCAAAGTTTTCGAAAGCGAAATTTCGCCTATCGCACACAGCAAATCGAGTGAATTTGATGAAATTTTGCAAAATGATGGCTCATCAATGAAGCTTTTGTGTATCGGCAAAATCGAAAGCGTAAATTCTCGCACCACAAAGTCTGGCTCGCAAATGGCGAATTTAACCATACTCGATTTATCAGGAAGCTTCGAAGTCGCGGCATTTGGCGATGTGTGCGAAAGCGTGCTGGCCCTAAGCGATAGCGACCTAGAACGCCCGCTGGCATTTTGGGTAAGGCTTGCGAAAAACACAGGAACTTACGGCGGAAAATATCAAATTTACCTAGATGAAATTTTATCGCTCGATGAGGCGCGAAATGTCGAAAACTACGCCCCTAGCGAAGCGAAGGCTTACGGCGGCTCTGCGCGCAAAGAGAGGCGAAATTTCGGCGATAATGGCTTTGAAAAGGGCGAAAACGCCGCACTTGTGGCCTTGCAACAAAGCAAAAAAGAGCGCGAAGAACAGCGCAAAAAGGCTGTGGATTTCGAGTTTGAAATAAGTGCTAGCGAGCTAAACCGCGACAAAATTCAAAAAATCTACTCCCTAGCCTTCAACGACAGAGATTTGAAAAACTCCAAACGGCTAATTTTGCGCGTGAGGTTTGAAAACGAGGTTTTGATCTATCCTACCGAATACATCGTCGGCGACGATTTTGGCGCGAAAGTGGGCGAAATTTTAGCTGCGTGAAATTTCTGAAATTTACGAATTTTAAGAATTTAAAATCTAAATTTAGCCCAAAATTTGGGCTAAATTTATTAAATTTGATTAAATTTGGCTACGAACGGGCAAATTCCACAATCGCGCGCGCAAGTTCAAGCGTAGCGTCAAGGAAAACCTTATCCGTCTCAATAAGTGGCAAAAACAGCGGGATCTCCGTGCAGCCAGCGATATAAACATCCGCGTCAATGCTATCTAGCACGCTTTTGAAAGTCTCAACATATTCTGCGGTTTTGCCAGCTTTCACACCTTTGTAAATGCAATCCATTAGCTTGGCTTGATTTTCCTCGCCAAGCTCTACGCTGATTAATCCAGCATTTTCGAGGTGCTCATCATACACCCTAGCCTTTTTTGTGCCAGAAGTAGCCAAAACTGCGATTTTTTTGGCATTTGGATAGCGGGTTTGTATCGTGCTAACTGCGTTTTTTGCGATATGGATTAGTGGCAAATCCACAGCCTCCAAAACCCTTGGCGCAAAATAATGCGCAGTGTTGCAAACCATGACAAACGCCTCACAACCTGCATTTTTAAGGCGAGTTGCGCTTTCGATTAGCTTTGGCGTAGGATCCTCGCCCTCGCCGAAAATGCACGCCGTCCTATCCTCGATTTGCGGATAGCTATCGATTAGAAGCGGAATATTTTCTTGATCGCTTCTAGCCCCCGTTAATTCTATTGTTTTTAGATATAAATCAGCACTTGCTAGCGGTCCCATACCGCCGATTACTCCGACTCTGCGCATTTAATTCTCCCATTTTGAGGTATCTAGTTTGCCCTCTGTTTTAGCCACATATAGCGAAGCTACGACATCACCTGTAACATTCATAGATGTTCGTCCCATATCTAGTATCGCGTCGATTCCTAGTATCATACCATAAGCCACTGCCACGGTTCCAGTTACGCTGATACCTACTGATTCTAATATCAAAAGTAGCATTAGCGCGCCAGCACCAGGCACGCCGGCTGTTCCGATAGCCGCTAGCATAGATGTGATGATAATCGTAAAGTAGTTTTGAGCAGTGAGATCGATACCGCACGCATTAGCGATAAAAAGCGTGCAAACGCCCAAATATACGGTCGTTCCGTTCATATTCACAGTCGCACCCACAGGCAAAACAAAGCCGTAGATTGATTTTGGAATTCCCATTTCCTCATCAGCTGTCCTCATTGTAATCGGAAGTGTGCCGTTCGAGCTTCTGGTAACAAATGCCGTAAGCATAGGCGCGCGGACTTTTTTTAAGAATTTCGCAGGATTTATGCCAATTAGCATACAAACCACGCAGTATATCGCAAACACCTGCACCGCAAGTCCCACATATAGCGCAATCGTAACGGTCAAAAGCGAACTAATCGCGCCAATTCCAGCTTTGTTAAACACAACGAACATTAGCGCAAAAACGCCGATTGGTGCGTATTGCATAACCCAGCGAATAACCTTAAACATAATCTCGCTCATACCATCAAAAAACGCATACACAGTCTCTGCACTACGCGCAATGCGCTCATCGTCGCTACTTTTGCAATACGCTAGGCCAATTCCCACAAAAATACAAAATGCGATAATAGGCAAAATTTCGCCTTTAACGATAGCCTCAAACGGATTTGTAGGGATAATATTTAGCAGAATTTGGCTCATCGCAGGAGCGTTTGCGCTCTTTTCCACAGCTTTGGCAGCATCTAGCTCCAACCCACTACCAGGGCTGAAAATCAATCCGCACGCCAAACCTATCGCGATTGCAAACAGCGTCGTAATCGCGTAGAAAATTATCGTTTTGACGCCAACTTTACCAAGGTGAGCTGGATCAATCGAACTTGTGCCAATTATCAGCGAGCAGACGATTACAGGCACCATAATCATTTTGAGCATTCGCACAAAAAGATCACCAAACGGCGTTAAAATCGATACCCAAGTGGTATCGCCAACGGTGGCATTTTGCGGTAAAATTATACCCAAAACCGAACCCAAAACAAGCGCAATCATTATGCGCCAAAGTAGGCTTGACTCAAAATACCATGCAAATATACCGCGCTTTTTAGGCGCACTAGCGTCACTTTGCGACATTTTTTCCCCTTTAAAATATAATGTTCTTACGATTTTACAATAAATTTGCATAGAACAAATTTAATTAGGGCTGAATTTATAACGAAAGGTTAAAATTTCATTTGTTTTCTAAATTTTGCGCCATAAATTTGGCGAATTTAAAATAAGATTTACTTTATCTTTAATATAAAACAATACAATATTTATCATCTTTTTTAAGGAGGAAAAAATGCAAAGACGAACCGCATTAAAAGCCATAGTTACGGCAGCCGCAGCCGTTAGCACACTAAGCGCATACGACGAAAGCCTTATCGCAAACACCGAGGATATCACGCCCGAAGATCCAAAAAATCTAAACGATTTTGAGAAAAAACACACCCCAGAAATCACTGTGCGCGACGCCGATGAAAAGGGATATTCGCTAGTAGATGTCAATATCGGACAAGGCGGAATAATCCACCCAAGCGACGCTGATCACTGGATTTATGCGATTGAGCTTTACGCAGATGATAAACTCGTAGCCAAAGCCTCGTTAGAACCAGTCGCAAGCAGAGGATTTTTGAGCGCAAGACTAAATCTAAAAGATGTCAAAACCCTCAAAGCAATCTCTCGCTGTAACCTGCACGGAAATTTTACATTTTCGATAAATTTATAACCACTAAGCCCCAAATTCGGGGCTTTGAATTTTATTTTTTAATTTTATATAATCGTTTTTAAAAAGCTTTTAAAAAAGGCTGAAATTGTGTGGTGGTGGGCTCACCAGGACTCGAACCTGGGACCATCCGGTTATGAGCCGGATGCTCTAACCAACTGAGCTATGAGCCCGATTGAATAAATTGGATAAGCTGTAATTTTACAAAAAATTTCTTAAATTTGAGTTAAAGCGCAAAATTTCGCCAAACGCCAAATTTCTTACATGCGATACGCAATCCAACCTGCGCACGCAAATTTTAGCGCCAAATCACGACACATTACAACGCAAGAACCGCGCACATTTCGGCGCAGTATAATCCACGCAATCCACGCAATCCACACTTAAAAATATCGCCCAAATTTCGGCGCAGTATTAGCCCAAACTGAATTCAAGCGCAAACCAAATTCAAAACTCAAAGCAAATTTCGGCGCAGTGTTTAAAAGCGCAAAAGTATTTGACAAAATTTAACAACAAATTTTAAGGATTAAATTTAAAAATCCCCGCTAAATTCGGCAAATTTAACAAATTTCGCAAATTCGCCAAATTTAATCAGGGAAGAAAGAATTATTTGTTTGCTTTTTCGATATATTCGCCACGCACGGTATCTACGCGGATAACCTCGCCTTCAAGCACATGAAATGGGATTTGCACGACCGCGCCAGTTTCAAGGGTCGCTGGTTTTTTGTTGCTTCCTTGTGTATCGCCACGGAAATTTGGCGCAGTTTCGACGATTTTTAGCTCGACTACTTGCGGAACTTCCACGCCAATCGCTTTGCCGTTGTAAAACATAATGCTAACCATCATGCCATCGAGCATCCATTTTTTCGCCTCGCCCACATCCTCGTCAGCGATTGCTACTTGCTCGTAGCTCTCTGTGTCCATGAATTGGCAATACTCGCCGTCATCATAAAGGTATTGCATATCTTTTTGCTCTAAATTTGGTTCCTCGCATTTATCGCCTGCGTGGAAAGTTTTTTCCAAAACCTTACCGTCGATGAAGGATTTTAGTTTCGCGCGCACGAAAGCCGCACCCTTGCCCGGTTTTACATGTTGATACTCTACGATTTTAAACGGAATTCCATCAACTTCGATTTTAAGACCTTTTTTCAAATCGCCCATTGAATAAGCCATTTTTTCTCCTTAGTTTGGTTGCATAAAACTGCGATTATACTAAATTTAGCTTTAAATTTAGCCAAATTTAATCAAAGTAAAATTTTAAAATCCTCAGTATCAAAAAGCAAAATTTTATCATTTTTGATTTTTTCTAGCTCGCCTGAGAACCCAGATTTTGAAAACAGCGCCACCATATCGGGCGCAAGCGCGGAATTTTCGCACTTTGTAAGCAGTTCGTTTAGGACATTTTTTGAGATTTTGCGCTCTTTGTATTTGCACTCGCCCACGATCAAAAACCCCTCAAATTTCGCGAAAATATCAATCTCGCTATTTTTATCCCAATAACTCGAAATTTGCGAAATGTCGATATTTAGGTAGTTTGCGAGCAGTTCGCGGCAGAGTATCTCATAGCCAAAACTGGCATAATTATCGAAATCCTCCCTAATCTCGCCGATGACTTTTTCGTATTCGCCCTGCGCCAAAATTTGCAAATTTGGCTCGATAAACCTGAACCAAAACCGCGAGAAATTATCGTTAAAATGGACTTTGTCTGTGATTTGATAGCGTCTTAAAATTCGCGGTAATTTATCATTTTTATGCAATTTTACAGGGCGTTTTTCGTGCGATTTTTCTAAATTTAAAAACCCAGCTTCTAGCAAAATTTGCGTGATTTTTTGGGCGGTGAAGCGGGGCAGTATCTTTGCGACACCGATTTTTTTGCGATCTGATTTGGCGAATTTCATCAAAGCTTGTTTTAGCTCTTTTTCATACTCGCCGCCGAAACTAAACCTCTCGCCAATCTCCCTAAAATTCGGCAAAATTTCAGCCTCTATCGCGCTAAATACATCGTCGTATTTCGCACAAATATCAAAAGCATCGAATACGAAGTGAAATTTCAAAATTTCACCCAATTCCAAATGGCTAAATTTGCTAGCCGTGTGTTTTAACCCTAGAATTTCACCCCTCCTAAAACGGCTAATTTTAGCAAGTTTAGGTATAATTTACAAAATTTTGGAGTAAAAAATGCAAATCGAAAAAATAAAAAATGATTTAATACTAAAAGAGGGGCTCAAATACTTCGATTTCGCCGCGTCTGGGCTAGCCTGCAATAGCGTCGAGCGCGAAATCGAACGGGTTTTGCGCACTTATGCCAACACACACTCTCTTGGTGGCGAAAACGCCCACACCACGAGCGAATACTACGAAAACGCGCGCGCCAAAATCAAAGAAATGCTAGGGTGCGCTGGCAGATACTACCTCATCTCGTGCGGATTTGGCGCGACAGCCGCGATTAAAAAGTTATGGGAAATTTTAGGCATTTACCTGCCACCAAATACCAAAAAACGGCTAAATTTGACAAATTTCGCCACAAATGAGCGCGCAAAATTTCCACTAATTGTGATTTCGCCTTACGAGCACCACTCGGTCGAAATCAGCCTGCGTCAGGCTCTGTGCGAACTCGTGCGCGTGCCACTGGGTGCAGACGGGCTTATGGATTTTGACAAATTAAATGAAATTTTAGGCGCAAATAAAGGGCGCGAAATTTATGGCGTATTTAGCGCGTGTTCGAACGCCACTGGGATTTTAGTCGATTATAAGCGGGTGTTTTTGGCGCTGAAAATGCACGGCGCGAAGCTTTTCATCGACGCTAGCGCGCTTGTGGCGCATGATAATGTGGATTTGGGCTTTTGCGACGGGCTGTTTTTTGGCGCACACAAACTCATCGGCGGAGTGGGCGCGTGCGGGATTTTGGCACTGAAAAAAGAGTTTTTAGAAGGCGCGGAGCCCACATTTGCGGGCGGTGGCGCGGTAAAATACGCTGATTTTAGCACGCAAAGCTTCGTCATCGACAAAGAGAGGCTAGAAGAGCCTGGCACGCCGGGAATTACGGCGCTCATTAGGGCGTATTTGGCGCTGGATTTGCGCCGTAAGGTGGGCTTTGCGGCGATAAAAGAGCGAGAAAGCGCGCTAAATGCGAAATTTATCGATGAAATTTCAAAAATCAAAGAGATTAAAATTTACGGAAATTTAAGCGTGCCAAGGGTGCCGATTTTTGCCTTTAATATGCAAAATTTAGCCTCTGACGCCCTAGCCTCCGTGCTTAGCTCAAAATTCGAAATCCAAACGCGCTCTGGGTGCGACTGCGCAGCACCGTATGGATTTGATTTGACGGGACTTGCGCCAGATCCCGTAAATCAAACAAAACCAAGCTGGGTGCGAGCAAGCTTCTCATGGGTCAATGACGAGGACGATATCGCCTATCTCGCCCACGCACTCAAAGAAATCGTCAAAATCCGCACAAAGATAAATTTCGTAAGTGGAAAGTATCGTTGCTAATCGCCCCCGCAAGGCGGAAATACTGCGCTAGGTTTAAAAAATAATGATAAATAAAGGATAAAAAAACGATGAAATTTGATAAAAATATAAAATTCGGTGGGCAAAAGGATACCCTCCCTACGGTGCTGCAATATAGGAAGGATAACCGTTGAATAATAGCATTATTAGAAATATGACAAAAAAAGAGCAACTGTTAATTAAAGTATTGCTTAAAAATAAACTAGATGATTATAAGGATATTTATTTCAAATACTCAAATAAGGTAGTTGAATGGGGCGATTGTAGTGGTAGTTTTGATTTTGTTTATGAACAAGAAATTGATCCAAAAAGCAATCGTTCATCAATAATTTCGGAAATTCGTTTTTATGATGTCGATGAAATTGTATGCGAAGCAATATTATTGGGATATATCAATAAACAGTGTTTATATTGTATTGATATAGTAAAACTAGACGAAACTGGTTTATTGATTCAATTACCAACAAATGAAAACGAATTTTTCATACCAGAATAGGATTTAAATATGATTACTGAAATTTATGTAAAAATTTTAAATGAAGATTTGTTGGTTTGGCGACCAGTTAAAGCCAAGCTTATAAAAGAAAATATTTTTAAAATAATTGACAAAAGAGATTTTGTAAATGATTTTGATGAAAAATTAGAATTTATTTTTGACGATACAGTTGAGTGCTATTGTAAAAATGGGGAATATTATGCAAATAAACGCTTTTTATTATCCGAATAATTTTGTATTTCTAAGAACCAGTATCGTAGGGTAGGCATCTTTGCCCACCACAATCATAAATAAAGAATAAAAAATGATAAAATTCTCGGCGCAGTATCCCAAAATTTGCGAAGCGAAATTTAAATGGCAAAATTTCACGCAAAAGCGAAATTTGGCGAAATTTAAATCACAAAATCACAACCAAAAACAAAATTCCTACGATAATGCGATAAATTCCAAACGGGATAAAGTCAAATTTGCTAACAAAGCTCAAAAATAGCTTGATTGCGATAAGCGCGACCACGAAGGCAACCACACCACCAAGCAGAAAAATCCAAATATTTTGCGAATTTTGAGCAAAGGTGTCAAGGTTTTTGTAAGTATCATACAAAGTCGCCGCAAACATCGTAGGAATCGCAAGCAAAAAGCTAAAACGGGCTGCTAAATTTCGGCTAAGCCCACAAAGAAGCCCAGCGATAATAGTCGCTCCCGATCTAGAAGTGCCAGGCACCATAGCAAAACACTGCGAAAGCCCGATTATAAAGGCTTGTTTGTATGAAATTTCACTGAAATGCTCACTTTCACTCACAGGCGGATTTTTCTTGCGAAGTAGCTCGACCACGATAAAAATCACGCCCCAAATGACAAGCATATACGCAGTCGTTGCAGGCGAAAATAGCGATTTTATCGTCTTATACATCAAAAATCCGATGATTGCTGTGGGGAAAAATCCGACCATTAGTTTCACCCAAAGCGAAAAATCCTGTTTAAGCCTCTCAAAAAACATAAAAACTACCGCTAAAATCGAGCCTAGCTGGATTACGACCTCGAAGCATTTAAGCGCGTCTGTCTGCTCCAAGCCCAAAAAATGCGACGCCAAAATCATGTGTCCGGTCGAGCTTACAGGCAAAAACTCGGTCAGCCCCTCGACAACGCCTAAAATTATCGCACTAATTATATCCATTGATTATGCCTTGTAAATTTTTTATGTTTTGCGAAATGCTATTTGGTCTGTAAATCGCACTCACAAGCGCGATATAATCGGGATTTAACGCCAAAATTTGAGCTAAATTTTGCTCGCTAATCCCGCCAATTATCGCAACTGGGATTTCAAGCTCACGCTTTGCCATTTGCACGATTTCGTGCGGGCAGAGTGGGGCCTCTTTTTTGGTGGAGCTAGCAAACATTGCCCCAAACGCAGCGTAACTCGCACCGCAGCTTTGGGCGATTTTGGCCCTTTTTATATCGCTATAACATGTTACGCCAATGATTGAGTCTGCGCCCAAAAATTCGCGCACATTTTTTATTTCGCCGTCGTCTTTGCCAATATGCACGCCGTGAGCGCGGAGTTTTTTCGCCAAAGCGACATTATCATTTATGATTAGCTTCGCGCCGTAATCCTCGCAAAGCGAGATTAGCGAGGCGATGAGAGTTTCGTCTTGGCGTGGGAGTTTGGAGCGATACTGCACGAGTTTGACGCCACTATCTAAAATTTCACGCACCTGCGAAAAAACGCTAGAATTTGGCGTCAAAACATCATCGGTAAGGGCGTAAATTTCACTCATTGATTGACATTTCTATCGTTGGTTTGTTTGAGGTTTGCTCTTCTGTTTTAGGCGCAGGTTGCTCTGCACTAGGCTCTTTTTTAGGCTCAGAAGGCTTTGATTTTGGCTCATCTTTTATGCCAAAGGCACATTTGCTTACCTTTGAATATTTTTTGCCAAAAAACCCTTTTTCGCCCTCTATCGCCAAAACGCTAGCCTTCACAAACGCCTCTTTATCGTCATTTTTAGACATAGCAAGGCCAGCCCTTACCAAATCTAGCCCCAAATTTGACTTTTCGGTGCTGATATCGCAAATCAGCTCGTTTTTGCCCTCGGCTCTGATTTTTATGAAATATCGCTGGGTTGGGACGAGAAATTTTTCGATCATATTTTTTTGATCTTTTTTGAAAGTTTTTAAATCTTTTTTGTCTTTGATACATTTAGCGACTTGCTTTTCGCTAATTAGCGTAACTTCGCTAAATTTGCATAATAGCTTTGTCTTGCCCCGCTTAAAAAGCAATCTATCCTCGTCTTGGACGAAGCCTAGGAATTTCGCCACGATAAAATCGTCATTTCTCGCACACGCACTCGTAACCAAAAGCGATAAAAATATAAAAATCAGTTTTTTCATAAAAGCCCTTTAAATAGAAAAAAGCGCAAAATTTAAAAGGCTAAATTTTGCGCCAAATTTGGATTATTTTAGGTTGTATTTTTCTAAAAGTTTGTCGTATGAGCCGTCTTTTTTCATCTCATCGATTGCTTTGTTGAATTTCTCCACAAGCTCAGGATATTTGCCCTTATCGAAAGCAAAGGCAAATCCGTCGCTTCCGTCAGACTCTCTCATAAACTCCACGATATCGTCGTTTTTCTTCAAATACTCCACGCCCACAGATGAATCCACGCAAAGCGCATCAACCTTTTTGTTTTTTACTAGTAACACGCCAGCAAACACAGTTTCTGCTGGATTGACATCTGCGCTAGGAATTTCGCGGATTGCGTTTTCTTGGATTGTGCCAAGTTGCGCTGTTAGGCGTTTGCCTTTAAGGTCGTCTTTGGTTTTTAGGCTATCGTCGTCTTTGTGTTTGATATATAAATTTTCGACCTCATAGTATGGGTTTGTGAAATCCACAGCGTTTCTTCTCTCTGCTGTCGCGCTCATACCTGATCCTGCTAAATCGATTTTGCCGCTTTTTAGCGCTGGGATTAAGCCGTCAAAGCTCATATTTAAAATTTCGATTTTCAAATCTGCTCTTTTTGAAATTTCATTTACCAAATCAATATCAAATCCAGTGATAGTTGAGTTTTCATCTACGAACTCAAATGGCGGATATTCGGCGTTTGTGCCCATTACATAGACATCTTTTGCACAAGCAATTGAGCCAACCAAGCTAGCTGCCAACATAAATTTAAGAAATTTTTTCATTTCTGCTCCTTTTAATGGTTTAAAATTTTATTTAAAAAGTCTTTTAAGCGTGGATTTTGCGGATTTTCAAAAACATTTTTAGGCGTATCATCGACCAAAATATTTCCGCCGTCCATAAAAAATATTCTATTTGCCACATTGCGCGCAAAGCCCATTTCATGGGTTACGACAAGCATTGTAATGCCCTCTTTGGCAACCTCTTTCATAAGAGCCAAAACCTCGCCTATCATCTCAGGATCTAGCGCGCTTGTAGGCTCGTCGAAAAGTATCACATCTGGGTTCATCGCTAGACTTCTAGCGATTGCGATGCGCTGTTTTTGACCGCCTGAGAGTTTGTGCGGGAAAGCCTCCGCCTTGCTTTCCAAACCCACTTTTCGCAAAAGCTCCATAGCCTTTTCTTTGGCTTTTTCTGGGGTATAAATTCCAGCTTTTACCGGGGCTAGGGTTAAATTTTGCAAAACATTTTTATTCGCAAAAAGGTTAAAATGCTGAAAAACCATGCTGACTTTTTGGCGAATTTTATTGATATCGGTTTTTTTATCGGTAATGTCAGCACCAGCGATTTTGATACTGCCCTCGCTTGGGGTTTCGAGCAAATTTAAACATCTCAAAAATGTCGATTTTCCACTACCGCTTGGTCCGATGATTGCGACAATATCGCCTTTGTTTATAGTTTTTGAAATGTTTTTCAAAACACAAAGCTCGCCATAATTTTTGCTTAAATTTGAAATTTCAATCATGTCTATTTAGCCTTGATTCTAAAATTTTAACCAAAAGCGAGAAAAATTTCACACTCGCATAATAAATCACACCTGCGAAAAGTATCGGCTGAACCGTATATAGCGAGGCTTGCAGGCTTTTTGAATAAAATGTCAAATCAGTAATCGCCACAAGTCCCACGACCGAAGTTTCTTTAAAAAGGCTGATAAATTCGTTCGCCAAAGCTGGCAAGATATTTTTTATCGCTTGCGGGAAAACAATGACTTTCATCGCTGTCGAATACGATAATCCCATAGCGCGCGCAGCCTCCATTTGACCGCGATCGACGCTGTTTATTCCGCTACGGACGATCTCACAAACATAGGCTGAGCTGTTAAGACCTAGCGCTACGATTGCAGCGAAAATATTGTTTTGCCAAGTCGCAAAAACAACAAAAACAAAAATCATAAGCTGTATGATTATCGGCGTGCCACGGATGATATCGACATACTCGTCGATAATAAAATTTAAAATTTTATTATCCAAAAATTTCAAAAACGCCAAAATAAATCCCAAAACTATACCAAGCGCGATACCGCCACTTGTGAGTATCAGCGTAACACCATAAGCATTTACAAGCGCCATTTTGCGCGCGTCTGTTAAGTTATCTGGATAGCAAAAATAAATTCCTGCGCAGATGATAATCAACGAAAAAACAATCTTTAAAATTCTCTCGTTCAATCCCCAGCCTTTAAATTAAAATTTAGCCTAAAAGCATACTAAAATTTTGATAAATTTCAAGTAAATTTTGATAAAATCGCACCTTTTAAGGAGTGGAAAATGAATTATTGGATCTATGCCTCGATCGCTATGTATTTCCTAGCCCTCGTCATCATCGGCAGACACTACTACGACAAAAACGCAAGCCTAAGCGAATACCTCATCGATAATCGCAGATTAAATCCCTTTGTAACAGCTCTTAGCGCGGGTGCTAGCGATATGAGTGGTTGGATGCTTCTAGGGCTTCCTGGGGCGTTTTTTGCTACTGGAATTAGCACGGTTTGGATTGCAATCGGGCTTTGTATCGGTGCGTGGTGCGCGTATAAATTTCTCGCAAAAAGGCTTAGAATTTACACCGAAGTCGCAAGCGATAGCATTACAATCCCTGATTTTTTGGAAAATCGTTTTAAGGACAAAACAAAATCCTTGCGCATAATCTCTGGGCTTTTGATTATCGTATTTTTCACGCTATATGTTTCTAGCGGAATCATCGCGGGCGGAAAGAGCTTTGAGACATTTTTCGGGCTAAATTTCGCTTACGGCGCGATTGCGACGATTTGTATCGTTGTGTTTTATACATTTTTTGGCGGATTTAAGGCTGTGGCGATAACAGACGCATTTCAAGGCGCGTTAATGTTTATCGTGCTGATTATGATTCCAGCCTTTTCGTTTAATGCGCTACAAATCCCAGATAGTTCGAGCTTTTGGGGCGAGGTATCAAAAATCAGTCCGTCGCATTTGGATTTGTTTGAGGGGCAAACTTTTCTTGGAATTTTGGGGCTTTTGTCATGGGGGTTTGGCTATTTCGGACAGCCTCATATCATCGTGCGATTTATGGCGATTAGAAATTCAGCCGAGATGAGCTCTGCGCGCAGAATTGGCATTTCGTGGATGGTTTTTGGACTGCTTGGGGCGATGGCTAGCGGACTAATCGGCCTAGTGTATTTTCACCAAAACTCCCTTAGTATCAGCGATCCAGAGAAAATTTTCCTAGAACTTGGCAAAATTTTCTTCCACCCATTTATCCTTGGCGTGATTATTTCAGCCGTGTTAGCTGCGATTATGAGCACGATTTCTAGCCAGCTTTTGGTCAGTGCTAGCTCGGTTACGAAAGACTTCATTTTCGCATTTTATAAAAAAGAGGTCTCATCAGCCACGCAAACCCTAGTCTCCCGCCTCGCTGTCGTTTTCATCGCGGTGCTAGCTACGATTGCGGCATTTTTGTGGGACGATAGCGTCTTAAATGTCGTCGGACACGCTTGGGCGGGCTTTGGCGCGAGTTTTGGCGCGGTACTGCTTTTTAGCCTGTATTCTAAGCACATGAGCGCTTTAAGCGCGCTGTGTGGCATGCTAGTGGGCGGAATCACCGTCATAATCTGGATAATTGCCGATTTATCGGGCTATATTTATTCGCTACTGCCTGGATTTACATTTTCGATGATTGCCATAATGCTAGTCAATAAATACAACTCCGTGCTAGATAAAATGGCGGACGAGCCGAATTTAAGCGAAATTTCAATCGAATTTGAAAAAATGAAAGCACGAAACGAAAGCGAGAAAAAATAATGTTAAATTTGAAAATGGCAAAAGATTTAATCTCAGGCGCAATTTCACAGCCAAATTTAATCGCGCATTGCGAAAATGTAATGGCCGCAATGGGGGCTATGGCGGAGCATTTCGGCGAGGATAAAGAATACTGGCAAGCGATCGGCTATCTACACGATTTCGACTATGAAAAATTCCCAGACGAGCACCTAGCGCACACAGCTGTGCCACTTTTGGGCGCTAGCGTAGATGAAGCTAGCGTGCGGGCGATACTCAGCCACGGATACGGCATTTGCACTGATATCGAGCCGATTTCAAATTTAGAAAAAAGCCTATTTTGCGTCGATGAGCTAACAGGCATAATCGATGCTTGCGCCAAAATGCGCCCAAACGGTTTTGCGGATTTAGGCGCTAGCAGTGTAATGAAAAAATTTAAAGATAAAAAATTTGCCGCCAAATGCGATAGAAGCGTGATTTTAAAGGGTTGCGAAATGCTTGGCATGGATATCAAAGAGATCGTAGAAATCTGCATAAAAGGCATGAGAGAACTGCACCAGGCCTGACACAGCAGTGAAATTTTAAATTTCAAATTTCTGCAAAATACTGCCCCGAAATTTTAAATTCATAGATTGACACGAATTTTGCTTGCTATTGTCATTGCGAGGAGCAAAGCGACGAATCAAAATATGCAATTACGGCTTTGTGCTTAAAATGAAAGGATAAAAGGTAAATTATGGATAACTACGGGGCTTGGATAGTTGGACTTGCGACAATACTTCTTTTTAAAATTTTTAAATTTTGCTTTAAAAATTTATACTCAAATTTAATCGAAATTTACACAAAAGACTTTTGGGAATCATCTAATCTTATCCAAATTTTAGTCGTCTGTGGGATACCTGTATTTATGCTATTTTATGGCTATTTTGTCTTTACCATCTACGAGCAAATCGCTAATAGATATATTGATTCGTATGAGCGAGTGGGCGATGTCGTATCTTATGAACGCCCAAATGTCTTCATTAGACAGAGAACACACATGGAGTGCAATGTAGAGCTTATGCAAAATGGCAAAATGCAGTATTTAACACTCATGGATGAGAAAATTTGCTCTCGTATCGACCAGATACACCAAAACAGCCAAGATAAATGCGTAAAAATTCTATATGGCGGTAGCGGTAGAGAGCATACTTTACAAGATTGTAACAAAAACGAGCTATATCGGAATTATTATATTACCCAATATAGTAGTCATTACAAAGAGAGTGCGGTTTTATTTGTGATTTTTATACTAATTACTTTGACGATAAAATTTTTAAGACAAAGGAGACAAAATGAGCTTAGCGGTGGCGTGCGAAGCACGACAGGTTTGGACGAGCCGTAGGCGAAGTCAATCTACGAGCATAAAATTTAATGTGCGTAAATTCGCTGTCATTGCGAGAAAACGAAGTTTTCGAAGCAATCCAGTGAAATTCAGATAAATTTCAATTCAAATTTCTAACACTCCCTAAATTTTACTGGATTGCTTCGCTTTGCTCGCAATGACAGATTATATAAAATTTACAAATTTCGGGGCAGTGTTTAAAAAGTTGCGCTAGCGAGTTATGCTAAATTTAAAATTCTATCAAATTTCGCTTCAAAAGCCTGGCTAAATTTCGCCCAAGCCTCTCGTAACCCCCAGCTTCTAGGTGGATTTCATCGGGTCGGATTAGCCCCATTTTGCGCCAGCCCTCCCAGCCTCCGTCCTCGCTCATCGCCATGTCAAAATCATAAAACATAAGCCCCATATCGCTGGCTAGGTGCCTTATCACGGCCGCTGCGCGAGGGGCATTTGGCACTTTGGGGCTACGAGGCGGGGCAATGAGCAGGATTTTTGCTCTGCGCGAGCCTTTGCGAAGCGAGCGCACCAGCCCCCGCAGAGTCGCGTAAAATTTCGCCTCGTCAAAATTGCTATCAAGGGCGTCGTTTGTGCCATAAGCGATGATAAAAAGCTCGTAATCAAGTCGCGCCAAATCCCTAATAAAGGCGTTTTTACCCCATTTTTGATACACGCTCGAATACGCGCCATTGCTAGCGCAACTATCGGCGAAACTGCCATTTTTGCGGTAAATTTTATACCCGCCAAGCTCCGCACCCTCGCGCAAAGAGCGGATTTGCACCGGAAAAGCGAGCGTAAAGCGAGTGTATTCCCAAGAATTTCGCAAAAGATGATTTATGCGAAATTTCCGCCCGCTAGCGTCGATAATCTCGAAAATTTCGCCATTTCCGCCCACTCTGTGAAGCACTTCGACCTCAAATTCGCCACTTAGCTTTTTAAGCTCGATTTGCAAGCTCGCCCCATTTCTCGCCCTTGCGATGACCCCACATAGCGGGAAATCCGGGTCTGTATCCCTGCGCGATGAGATAATCTCAAAGCCCTCGTTTTTAAATTTCACCGCCTCACTAGCGTGGAATTTAGGCATTAGCGGGGCGATAAAGCCCACGCTATCGTCGCCTCCACCAAAAAATTCATCTCTAAATGCCTGTATTAGCGCGTCGCTTCCAAGGTGTGAATCGCCCAAAAACTTCACCCCAAAGCCCTGCGCTAGCGCGCCACTAATGCAGAGCAAAACCGCGAAAAGCGCGCGCACAAGGCTATTCAACGCTAATCCTTGCTAAGATTTTTTGGGTTATGATTTCACAGCCTTTTTTACTGATGTGGATTCCGTCGTCTTGGCGGACGCGAATTTGGCTTTTGCCATTTTTGAGATAGACCTTGTATGCGCCATTTTCACACACAAATGGGCTTGTAGGCATGTAAATTTCGCCAAATTCTTTATTCACACTTTTATAGACTTTGTTAATCGCCTCGGTTTTTTGCTCAAATTTCGCTTCGTTCATGCACGGAAGCCCCAGCCACAGCACCTTTGCGCCGTATTTTTCGGCAGTATCGTAAATCTCCCTGACCCTGCTAGCATAAAATTCGCTCCAAACCTCGCTCCCTACGCTTCGCACAGCTCCATTAATCTTGCGCGGGTGAGTATCGTTCGCACCCAAAAACACCACCACTAGCCCGATATTTTCGTTATTTGCCAAATTTTCGGATAAAACCTGTTGCCAGTTGTGCCCCTTTTTATCGACTAGGCCGGTTGATTGCTTGCTAAGATCTAGCACTTTTAGCCCTGATTTTGGGAAAAATTTCTTAGCGCTCATACCCACATACTGCATTAGGCTATCGCCGATAAATAGCACGGTTTGACCGGCTTTAAGCGCGATTTTTTCATTAGATTTTTTCGCAATTTTTGGCTTGGAAACTGGCGCGGTTTCGTTCGCCTCGCTAGGCTTTGGCACGCTTAAATTCGCGCTTTTGTTATTATCAATTTTAGGCAAAGTTGTATCGGTTAGCTTGACTGCTTCGATTTTTTTGAGCTCGCGCTCGATGATTGCATCTTTATCGCTTGGAGCGATAACGGGCGCAGTGTTACTAGCAAGCGTGTAAGTGGCTGTTTGCGGGGAGAAGCTTGCGAATTTCGCCTTTAAATTTGGCGTGACATTTTGGATTTTTTGGCTAATGTTTGATTGCAATTCGCCCCCAAATCTCAAAGGCGAATTCGCCAAATACTCTTCCAAACCAAAATTCGAGCCAAAGCGCGAATTCGCGTAATAAATCAATGAATTTTGCGCAAAAAAAGCCAAAATCAAAAACGCCACAACCAACGAAAACAAAAATTTAATCATCTAAAAACTCGCATAAATAAAATTTGGAATTCCACTTGGCATCAAAAGATAAATCGCGCAAAAAACCACGCCCAAAACTACCCCTTTTAACCAAAATGGCAATCTCTTTAAAAAGCCCTCAATTAGGCGGTTTGTAACCAAAAATTTAGGATAAATCAAAACAAAAATCAAAACAGCCAAAACTAGCAAAATTTCAAATTTGCTCTGATAAAGTGGAGATGAAATAAGAGCCGAGAAAATCGCGCCAATCTCGCTAAAATCAGTGTTTGCGAAAAACACCCACGCAAAACTGACATAGATAAATGTAATTAACCTAGAAAAGTGCAAATTTAGCGGCTTTACTTTGCAAGCGCGTAGGCATTTTAACCACACGCATGCTAAGCCATGCAACGCCCCCCAAATGGCGAAATTTAGCCCCACTCCATGCCAAATTCCAGAGAGCAAAAATGCTAGCATTATATTAAAATTCATGCGCCAAAACTTCCACGCACCGCGCACTTCGACAAATTCGATTATCTCTTTTTTAGCTTTTTTCTTTTTCTTTTTCTTTGCGCCGATTTTGAGCTTTACTGGCAGTTTTTTGCCCCAGCCACAATTCCCGCCAAGCGGGATATAGATGTAATCGCGGATAAAGGTAGAAAGGCTGATATGCCACCTATCCCAAAACTGATCGATATTTCGCGCAGTATATGGCATGTGAAAGTTGCGTGGCAAAGCAAATCCAAGTGCGAGTGCTAGGGCGCGCGCAATGTCGATAAATCCGCTAAAATTCGTATAAATCACAAAAGAATAAAGCAAAATCGCCAACACAATTTTTAGCGCGCTAACCTCGCTAAAATCGTAAATATTGCTAAAAATCTCACCCACAAACGGCGTAAGATGACCACAAATGACAAGAACTTTAAAAGCGCCGATGATAAAAAGCGCGAGAATTTTATCGCCGTTTTTAAAGCTCTTTTTTTGGTTAAATTGTGGCAAAACTGGATAAATTTTAGTGTATCCTTTGGAGTTTTTATGTGCGGCTGCCCTGCCTATGGGACCCATTACCACACTTGGGAAAAACGCCAGGTAACAAAGCAAGCTCAAAAAATCCGCCCCCTCGCACTGCTTTTTACCCACAGCCACGAGATAGGTTATCGACATAAAAGTATAGTATGAAATGCCCAGTGGCAGGGCGATTGACTCGATTGGGGAAAGTCCAAAAAAATTTGTAACAATGGCGAAAAATTCTCTAATATGGCTAAAATATTTGAAAAAACACAAAAAACAAATAGAGCCAAAAACTGCCGATAAAATGGCAGAGTTGCTGGAATTTCGCCTCAAAAATTTCCCAGCAAAATAGACAAAGCACGAGTAAGCAAACAAAATCGCGCCAAATTTTGGGCTTACAGAGCAGACGAAGCCGTAACTTGCAGCCAAAATTAGGATTTTTTGGATAAAGACGCTGTCTTTTTGCGACCAATACAGGGCAAAAAACACCGTAAAAAGCAAAATAAACTCGGGCGAAAAAAATGTCATTTTGATTGATTATGAAGCGCGCAGGGCCTTGCACCGCCCTGCTCGCGCCGCACTACTCCTATCCTCTTACGATTTTCACAGCTTCTACCATATTTTTTAAGCTTGGTCTCACCTCTTCCCATTTGCGAGTTTTAAGCCCACAATCAGGATTTATCCAAAGCTGAGATTTTGGCAAAACTTCCAAAAGCGCATTGATTTGTTTTACCATTTCATCTACGCTTGGCACGCGAGGACTGTGTATATCATACACACCCGGACCAACTTCTTGTTTATAGCCGACCGATTTAAAAATTTTAAGTAACTCGTTGCCAGAACGAGCCGTTTCTATGCTGATAACATCGGCGTCCATTGCTTCAATCGTTTTAATAATATCGTTAAATTCAGAATAGCACATGTGAGTGTGAATTTGCGTCTTAGCGTCTGCGCTTGAAACTGCGAGCTTAAACGCTCCGACTGAAAATTTTTCATACTCGCCGATATTTTCCTTACGAAGTGGATAACCCTCTTTAAAGGCTGCTTCATCGACCTGGATTATCTTAATACCTGCAACTTGTAAATCAGAAATTTCATCACTAATTGCCAAAGCTAGTTGCTTGACAACCTCGCTTCTAGGCTTATCATCACGCACAAACGACCAATTCATAATAGTTACAGGTCCAGTTAGCATACCCTTCATAATCTTGCTTGTTTTGCCTTGCGCGTATTTTATCCACTCCACGGTCATCGCCTTTGGACGGCTAACATCGCCAAATAAAAGTGGCGGTTTTACGCAGCGACTGCCGTAGCTTTGCACCCAGCCGTTTGCGCTAAATGCGTAGCCTTTGAGCTGTTCGCCAAAATACTCAACCATGTCGTTTCGCTCAGGCTCACCATGGACTAAAATATCAAGCCCAATCTCTTCTTGAAACGCCACACACTCATCGATATAGGCTTTTATGTCTTTTTCGTAGGCTTCCTTGCTAATTAGACCCTTTTTATAGGCGTTGCGGACTTGGCGAAGTTCAGTTGTTTGTGGGAAAGAGCCTATCGTCGTGGTCGGCAAATCGCCGTAAGCAAGGGCTTCGCGCTGAATTTTAATGCGGTCTTCAAATTTATCACTTCGCTCAAATTTGGTTAAATTTTTCACGCGATTTTGCACCGCTATATCGTGGATTAACGGCGAATTTAAGCGTGTTTTGGCAGATTTTTGATTTTCTTCATATTTTTTGATACCGCTGTCGCAGATTGGAATTTTAAAGAAAAGGTGCGTTAAAATGCAGACTTCTTCTAGTTTTTCACACGCAAAACTTAGCCACAATTTAATCTCAGGGTTTAGTTTTTCTTCATATTTTAGCGTAAATGGCACATGCAAAAGCGAACACGAAGTTCCCACATAAAGGCGATCTTTGCTGACATACTGCGCGACGAATTCCAAAAATTCTAGTTTTTTATCAATGTCGCTTTTCCATATATTTCGTCCATCAATAACCCCTGCAAATAGCGTAGTTTTCGCATTTTTTAGGATTTCAAGCTCGGCTTTGATATTTTCTTTACTCGCATAGACGAAATCTAACCCCACAGCCCAAATGTCCGTTTTAACGACTTCTTTTAACGCTTCTGTGGCGTGTTCGAAATATGTCATAAATACGATTTTAATGTTTGAAGCGACCGAATTTAGCTTGTTATAAACAGGTGCGATTTTTCCCGTTAGCTCCACGCCCCTATCGGTTACGAAAATCGGCTCGTCTATTTGAACGACGACTTCGTTATCAAGGGCTGAAATCTCGCCTAGAAGCTCGGCGTATTTTTCTACTAGCTCATCAAGTTTAGCTAGTGGTTCGCTTCCGTCCGTGCTTTTTGAAAGTGCTAGATAAGTTATCGGTCCGATTAAATTTATCTTCAACGCGCAACTATCCTTAAAATCGTTATTTTTAGCTGCTTTGTATTCGTTTAGAATTTTGTCTGCGTTTAGGCTAAATTTTGTATTTTTGCTGATTTCAGGCACGATGTAGTGGTAGTTTGTGTTAAACCACTTTGTCATTTCCATTGCCACGGCGTCTTTGTTTCCACGCGCCATCGCAAAATACTGCTCCGCTCCACTCAAAGGCGCAAATCTCTCAGGCACTGCGCCAAAAAGCACGCTATTATCGAGCATTAAATCATAAAATGAGAAATCATTTACGCTAATTAAGCCAGTCCATGCCTCTAACTGGTATTTTATGTGACGATCTTTTAACTCGTCTGCTACCTTTTCTAGTGCGCCAAGTTCGCACTTTCCTGCCCAAAAACTCTCTAATGCTTTTTTTAATTCTCGTTGCTCGCCAATGCGCGGAAAACCTGTGATATAACTTTTCATTTTTATCCTTTTTGTTTTAAAATTTTATAAATTGTATTGAGAAAAAGTCTGAATTTTGCGCCGCTAGCGCGGCATGAATATGCGTGAATAAATGATTAGCCCTAGAAAAACACCGATAATATCAAGTCGCCATGGGACAACGCATTTATTGCTTCCTTTAAATTTCAAATTAATCTGAGCATTTTAGCCTTATTTTGCTTTGATATAGATAAAATTTTGAAATTTTAATTTCCACAAACACTGCCCCGGAATTTTACTTTGCAATTGCACAGAAATGCGAAGCATTTCAGTAAAATAAAATCAGCTAAATTTAGAAAAACGAAGTTTTTCTAAATTTAGCCACCTTGTAAAGCGTCGTCGAGGGTTGGGGGATTGTAAGGGGGAAGGGGCGCGACCTCGCAAAATGAGCGTAGCGACGGCGACAGCCGGCATTTCTTGCGAGCGAAGCGAAGCAGAGTAATTCAAGCCCCCTTCCCCCTTACGGAGAATTTCAAAATTTAGCCTAAAATTCAAAAATCGTTCAATGCTAAATTTAGGTTGAATTTCGAATTTAAATTTCCTGGATTGCTTCGAAAACTTCGTTTTCTCGCAATGACAGCAAATTTGGCGGTATGAATTTTTAAATCGTAGATTGCCACGCAAGCAAGACTTGCTCGCAATGACAATAGCTAGCGTTGCAAATTTAAAATTTTACTCAATAAACCCGCTGGCTAGCACGCGGTCCTCTTCGTCGTAAAAAACCGCCAGCTGTCCCCCAGCTACGCCATTTGCCGGCTGAGAGAGCGTGCCACTAACCCCGCCACGCTCATTTAGCGCAATTTTTACAGGGATTTTCGTGCTTCGGTATCTAAGTTTCACGCCCAAATTTGGCGCATTTAAAATTTCATCTACGCTCACAAATGCGTTTAAATTTCGCGTCGAAAACTCGTAAGTATCGAGCTCATCGCGCCCGCCGACGATGATTTCATTATTTTGTGCGTCGATTTTGAGCACGAAATGTGGCTCATGCGCGCCGTCAATGCGAAACCCGCGCCTTTTGCCGATTGTATAATGCATATAACCCTCGTGAGTGCCGATGATTTCGCCATTTGCGTTTTTTACCACGCCCGGGGTTTTGGTATTTGTGTGGCGCTGTAAAATTTCGATATAGGTATTTTCCACGAAGCAAATCTCGCTACTTTCGCTTTGCGAAGCAATTTCGATGAGCTCTGGATACGCGCTAGCCTTGGCTTTGACCTCGCTTTTAAGCATTTCGCCAAGCGGGAAAATCATAGATTTTAAGGCACTTGGATTAACATTTGCCAAAAAATAGCTTTGATCTTTGCTCTCATCGCGCGCCTTTTTTAAAAGTCCGTTTTCCACGCGCACATAATGCCCAGTGGCTAGGCGTTCGCAGCCGTTTGCAAAGGCAAATTCCAAAAGCTTGCCAAGCTTGATTGTGCGGTTACACAGCGCGCAGGGATTGGGCGTAAGGCCGTTTTGGTATGTGCGCACAAATGGCTCATAAACCTCGCGCCTAAACTCATCTTGCAAATCCAAAATATGCGTTTTTATCCCCAAAAACTCCCCTACTTTGCGCACTTTTTCGATATTTTTCTCGTGATAGCCCGGCTTTTCGTGTAGCTTCATATAGCAGCCCTCGATCTCGTGCCCAGCGTCCTTTAAAAGCTTCGCGCTCATCGAGCTATCCACGCCCCCGCTTAGGGCGACCATGATTTTCAAATTTTCTCCTTTTTGATATGCTCTATTATCTCTTCTACGCTAGAACACAGCCTAAATCCCGCCAAATCGCCCTTATCAATCGTCCCCAAAGCCAACATTGAGGTTTTGAAAAACTCCACCAAAGGGGCGTAAAATTTGGCGTCGTATAGGTAAATTTGGGCTGTTTTAAAGCCTGTTTGCTTGAGGGTTAATACCTCAAACAGCTCGTCCATCGTCCCAAATCCGCCCGGGAAAATGACGAAAATTTCACTATTTGCGATGAGTGCGCCTTTTCTAGGGGCAAAGGTTTTAAAATGCACATCGTGAGTCAAAAACGCATTGCTTTTTTGCTCGAAAGGAAGCTTTATGTTAAAGCCCACGCTTGGGGCTTTTGCGCGAGCAAATGCGCCTTTGTTTGCCCCGCGCATTATCCCGCCTCCTCCGCCTGTGATGACCGCATATCCCATATCAGCGAGCGCCGCGCAGAGTTTTTCTGCGTCTTTGACATATTGATTGCTCGCATTTAGCCTCGCTGAGCCAAAAATCGTAACGCCTGGTTCTATGAAATTTAGGCTATTTTTCGCCGTTCTGATATCTTGTAAAATTTCTCGTATTTGCATTGTGTGATTAAAATTTAGATTAAATTACTAAGCTTTCCTAGAAAGCCACCGAAAGCGCCGCGCTTTGGCAAAGCTTCAAGCCCAAGTGCCACCAGCGTCCTGCTTACGCTATCACGAAGCGCGATACTAGCCTTGCAAAACGGGCGCGAAATGCTAAAAAGCTCCCTGTTTTGGGCGTTTATAAAGACATATTTATCATAAGGCATGAAGCCAACTAGCCCAAATTTCACCTCGCCCAAATTCTTTTGCGCCACGGATTTTAGATTTTCGAATATCCCCACAGCCTCGTCCTCGCAAGAGGCGAAATTCATCAAAAACAAAATCTCTTTTTGTGGCAAATTTAGCGATTTCAAAAACGCGTAAGTGTTGCTGATAGCGCAGGGTTCGTTCGCGCACACCACAATCGGCTCAGTGTCAAATTCTACTAGTTTTTTCGCATAATCTAGCGAAGCGTCGATTAAGATGAAATCAAACATATCCGCGCCAAGCGTTGCGCCCAAAAAGCTCTCTATCGCGCCATCTTCGCTTAAAAACACGCCGTCATTTGGCGCAATCAGCGTCAAATTTGGCAAAATTTTAAGCCCTTTGGCCTGAGAGTTTGCGAAAACAAAAATTTGGTTTTTGTCGATTTTAGCGTTTAAGATTATCTCTTGGTTATTGAAATTTGGCACTTCTAGCACAGCCACAGCGTATCCTGCGTTAGCTAAAATTTGAGCGAAATTCGCCACAATCTGGCTCTTGCCAACTCCCCCTTTTGCGCTTAGAAATGTTAGAATTTTATTTTTCATACCAAACCTTTTTCAATCATACTTCCAAGTGGATAAATCACGCTTATGCGCTCTGCTGCGCCCCTGTGCGGCACGATTAAGCGCTCGTTTCGCCTAACTTTCGCGCTAGAATACAAAATATCAATATCTAGCGTGCGCGGAGCGTTTTTGAAGCTTCGTTTGCGCCCAAATTTAAGCTCGATTTTTTGCATAGTTTTTAGCATTAAATTCGGTGCGAGCGAGCTTTGCACGCATAGTGTAGCGTTTAAAAAATTGCTTTGCTCTAAAAATCCAAATGGCTTGTTTTCTAAAATTTGCGACGAAGCGCAAACGAAAAAATTCGGATTTTTTTGTAGCAGGTGATACACACGCTCAAAGCGCGCCCTGCTGTCACCGATGTTTCCGCCAAGCCCTAAAATATAGCAAAATTTAAAATTTTCTTTTTTGGCGAATTTGCGCGGGAAATTCCGGCTTTTTATAACCCTCACAGCCTCATTTAGCCTTAAAAATCCGTTTTTTTGCGCTAGAATTTGCATTATTCGCTCATAACCTCGCAACCATTTTTTGTCACGATTACGGTATCTTCGATCCTCACGCCAAACTCGCCTTGCAAATAAATCCCAGGCTCTATGCTAAAAATCATGCCTTCCTCTAAAATAGCCTTCGAGCGCGGGCTAATAATCGGCAGTTCGTGGATATCCACGCCCACGCCGTGCCCCGTAGAGTGCAAAAACTGCGCCCCAAAGCCCTCGCTTGCGATATAATCTCGCGCGATTTTATCTATTTCGCGCGCAGCAACACCGGGTTTTACGGCGTTTATGGCGCGTTTTTGGGCTTCTTTGACAATGGCGTAAATTTTATCTTTTTTCGTATCGCCAAAATTTTGATTTTTGCTAAAATTTATGCCGTTTTGTGCGCTAAATTTCGCCGTTCTTGTGCGATCCGAGCAGTAGTTTTTATACCTCACCCCAGCGTCCAATAAAAGCAAATCGCCGTCTTTTAAACGCTCATCGCTAGGCAGAGCGTGAGCCTTGGCGGCGTTTTGGTTAATCGCCACAATCGGCTCGAAGCTAAGGGCTAAATTTCCGCTATCTTTGAAAATCAAAGTCGCGTTATAAAACAGCTCTTTTTCGCTCATACCAAGCCCATTTTCGCTCACAAATTTGGCAAATTCATCAAATTTGCTAGCGCCGATTTTAGCCGCAGTGCGCAAGATTTCAAGCTCATTTTCGCTTTTTATCGTGCGACGAATTTGGCTAAAATTTGGCTTTGGGATAAAGCGCGTTTTTAAATTTTTACTTAGTGCGTTAAATGCGCCAAAACTAAAATCATTAGGATCAAAAATCACAGCTCGCACCTTATAAGAGCGCAAAATTTTACGCGCAGAAAGGGTTAAATCCGAGCTTTGCACGATTTGCGCATTTTTGGCTAACTCGCTAGCTTCGAGGCTGTATCTAGCGTCTGTGATAAAAAACCGCGCGCCATTAAGAGCTAGAAATATGCAGTTATCGCACGCATATCCGCACTCCCAAAATACGGCGTTAGTATCCCTTAAAATGTAGTTCATCTGCTTTGATTACGCCTCTTTTTTCGCCTCTTTTGCAGCCTTGATTTGCTCGAAAATTTGAAGCATACCAATCATCGCCAAATGATATCCCACAGGGCCAAAGCCGATGATTTGACCAGCTGTAACAGGGGCTATCATTGATTTTTCGCGGAATTCCTCTCTGCGATTGATGTTTGAGATATGCACCTCGATCGTAGGCAACGCCACAGCCATAAGCGCGTCTCTCATAGCGATTGATGAGTGAGTGTAAGCGGCTGGGTTGATGATGATTCCATCGCATGTGCCGTAGCACTCTTGGATTTTATCGACTAGCTCGCCCTCGAAATTGCTTTGGAAAAACTCGATTTCTACGCCACTTTGCTCTGCTACGACTTGCATTTGTCTGTGGATATCTTCCATTTTCATACGGCCGTAAATCCCTGGCTCGCGTAGTCCTAGAAGGTTGATATTTGGTCCTTGGATTACCATAATTTTCATTTTTTGTCCTTTTTAAAAAAATTTAATCGCTCATTATAGCCAAATATTGCTTATTTTTGACTATCTTAAATTTTTACTAATTTGTTGTAAAATATTTCATCACAAATCACAAGGATTAATTATGAAAATTTTAAAGGCGAAGTGGATTTTAACCTGCGATGAAAAATTTAAAATTCACCGCGATAAAGCCGTAGTTTTCGACGAAAAAATAGAAGAAATTTTAAAACCAAATGAAGCTAGGGAAAAATACCCCGAGGCTGAATTTATCGATTGCGGGGACGATATCGCTATGCCAGCATTTATCAACACTCACACGCATTTAGAATTTAGCGCGAACCGCACACACCTGATTTATGGCGATTTCGTAAAATGGGTCGCCTCTATCGTAAATGCCAGAGAAGAACTCTCCAAACAGGCCTTAGAAACGATAATCGAAAAAGAAATTTTAACCATGATGAAATCAGGCGTGGCTACAATCGGCGAAATTTCTAGCTTTGGCACAGAGGCTCAAATTTGCGCCAAATCGCCTGCGCGCTTCGTGTTTTTCAACGAAATTTTAGGCGCAGATAAAAACACAATCGACGCAAATATAGATAAATTTAGCGAGCGCTTCACAAGGTCCGCTGAGCTTGTAAGCGATCTGTTTATCCCGGCAGTCTCCGTGCATGCGCCATACTCCACGCACCCAGAAATCACGAAATTTGCCACTGATTTTGCCCGCGATAACGAGCTTTTGATGAGTTCGCATTTCATGGAGAGCAACCACGAGCGCGACTGGATCAAACACGGCAAGGGCGCGTTTAAAGAGTGGCTTGGGGCGTTTTTGCCAAACCCAAAACCATTTTATTCACCAAAAAGCTATATCGAGTATTTCAAGGGCGTGCGCACGCTCTTTACGCACTGCGTCTTTGCAGATCTCAAACTTTTTGATAAAAAACTCCACTCTATCACGCACTGCGCGGTCTCAAACCGTCTTTTAGGCAGAGATAGATTAAAGCTAACTAGCGTTATCAAAAACGGCTATTTATTTTCTATCGGCACAGACGGGCTAAGCTCGAATATCAGCCTAAATTTTCTCGATGAGCTTAGGGCAAATCTCTTTGTGCATGATGGATTGGAGCTTAGCAAGCTTGCGCGCGAACTTTTGCTAGGTGCGACAAACCGCGCGGCAAAATCGCTGGATTTAAATTTAGGCGAACTAAGCAGTGGCAAAATCGCAGATATCGCCGTATTTGAGGGATTTGAATGCGATGAGAGCCAGCTAGCGTTACAGCTGATTTTACAGAGTAAAAACGCGAAATCACTATATATCAAAGGCAAAAAATGCAATTTCTAAAAAACCTTTTTACGCCCATTTTAGCGGTGCTTGGCTTTATAAATAAATATTTTAAATCAATGATATTTTTGCTCATTGTGTTTTTGATTTTTAGCGGGGATAAGAGCGCGCAAAGTCCAAATGCAAATTTAGCCACGATAAATTTGACCGGCGCGATTATGGACGATAGCCAAATTTTAGAAAAAATCAAAGAAATCGAAAACAACGGCGCAATCAAGGGCGTTTTGCTCATCATTGATAGCCCAGGCGGAGCTCTAAGCCCAAGCGTAGAAATCTCACAAGCGATAAAATCCCTAAACACCAAAAAGCCAGTCGTAGCATACGCCAAAGGCACAATGGCGAGTGGAAGCTATCTTAGTGGCGTGTGGGCTAGTAAAATTTACGCAAACCCAGGCTCGTTTATTGGCTCAATCGGCGTGATTATGCAAGGGCTTGATGTTTCGAATTTAACCGAAAAAATCGGCATTAGCGAGCAGGTCGTAAAGGCTGGGGAATTTAAAGAGGCAGGAACCATGATGAGGCCGTGGAGCGAGGCTGAGAGAGAAAGTCTGCAAAGCCTAGTAAATCAAAGCTACGAGCTATTTGCACGCGAAGTGGCAAGTGCGAGAAAGCTTAAATTCGACGAGCGCGAAATTTGGGCGAACGCTAGGGTGTTTTTAAGCGCGCAGGCCAAAAAACTAGGCCTAATCGACGAGGTCGGCTCACTGCAAAGCGCCAAAACAGCGTGCGAAAAGCTAAGTGGCGTATCAAATCCAATCTGGCTAGAACCAAGCCCGTATGAAAAAATGCTAAACAAACTCGCCACGCAGGGCTCTGCGATGGTTTATAATCTTGCGGGCGCGCGTTTAATGGCGTTTTAAGGGCTTTTTGCTCATGCTGATAATTCGCAAGATAATTTTCGCGGTTTTGATTTTTATGGCTATCGTTACGACCGCGGTGTTTTCGATGTTTGTTTATAATGTCTTTTTCTCTGACGAGAAAAGCCCTAGCGAAATTTTATTTGAAAAAAAAGAAATCAAACGACTTTAAAGGAGAAAAAATGCCACTGCTTGATAGTTTTTTAGTAGATCATACCAAGATGAAAGCCCCTGGCGTGCGACTCGCCAAAAAAATGACCACAAAGGGCGGAGATAAGATTTGCGTTTTTGATTTGCGATTTTGCAGGCCAAATTTAGAGATTATGAGCGAGCGCGCCACTCACACGCTCGAACACCTTTTTGCGGGCTTTATGAGAGCGCATTTAAACAGCACCGATGTCGAAATCATCGACATTTCGCCAATGGGGTGCAGGACTGGATTTTATATGAGTTTAATCGGCGAACCGCGCGAAGAGGAGATAATTCACGCGTGGAAGAGCTCTATGCGCGATGTGCTAGCGGTAAAATGCCAAAGCGACATACCAGAGCTAAATAAATTTCAGTGTGGCACCTGCGAAATGCACTCTTTGCAAGGCGCCAAGCAAATCGCACAAAATGTGCTAAACAAGGGCATTTGCGTCATCAAAAACGACGAAATCAAACTTGATTTATCTTTGGTGAAGTAAATTTCACTCGCAATGACGATAAATTTGCTCAATCTGTCATTGCGAGGATTTGCCTAGTAAAATTTTAAATTCCCATATCCTCTGCCATTTTTTTCACAGCTTTAAAATCCACCTTGCCACTGCCTAAAATCGGTATTTCGCCCACTTTTTTTACCACGCTTGGCTGCATTATCGGGGCTAAATTTGCGCCCTTTATCATCTGCGAAATTTCATCTTCGCCAAATTCGGCGCTGTATAGTAGCGCGATTTTCTCGCCCTTTTTCTCATCGGCCAAATTTACGCACGAAAAGCTAACCGTAGAGCCTAAAATTTCGCCTATCGCCCCCTCTACTGCGCCCAGACTTATCATCTCGCCACCGATTTTTGCGAAGCGCGAAAGGCGGTCTGTGATAAACAAAAACCCGTCATCGTCGCAGTATCCGATATCGCCGCTGTTATAATACCTCACGCCATCGATTTCGATAATCGCGCGCGCCGTGCGCTCTGGCTCGTCGTAGTAGCATTTCATCACCTGCGCCCCGCCGATTAGGATTAGCCCTGCTTCGCCGTTTCCAAGCTCGGTGAAATTCGCGGGATCGACGATTTTTATTATCGTGCCAGCTAGTGGCAAACCCACGCTTTTTTCGCGGTTGAAGGCAAGTTCTTTGAAAAAATCAGGCTCTAAAATATTTGGCGTATTTACGCTCACCACAGGGGCAGTTTCTGTGGTGCCGTATCCTTCGTAGATATCCACGCCAAATTTGACCTTAAAGTCCTTTTTCACGCTCTCGCTCAGTTTTTCAGCACCTGCGATTGCAAGGCGCAAATTTCGCAACATTAGCGGATTTAGGCGTTTGTTTTTGGCATAAAGTCTAAAAAATGTCGAGGTTCCAAACATAATCGACGCGCCGTATTTCGCGCTCATTTTGCCCACACAAAACGCGTCTGTCGGATCTGGGACATGTATGCTCAAAAGTCCGTCATTTAGCGGAAATAGCGTCGTAACGGTTAGTCCAAAGCAGTGAAAAATCGGCAAAGACGCCAAAAGCGCGTCTTCGCCCGTGGCATTTACGAGTTCGGAAATTTGGCGCACATTTGCCATTATATTTTTGTGCGTGAGCACCACGCCTTTTGGGCGCCCCTCGCTTCCACTGCTAAATAAAATCGTAGCCTCATCGTCGATTGCGTGTGGCGCGATATACAAAACCTCGAATAAAAATTTTGGCATCAAAAGAGCCTTTATCGCCGTGCTTATGCGCTCTTTGCGCGTGATATCTGCGCCGATATCCTCTAAATACACTAATCTCTCGCCAAGGCTACTTTCTAGCTCAAATCCGCGCGATTTTAGCTTTTCGACAAATTTTTTCGAGCTGATTATGGTGCGCAGATTCGCCTTTGTGGCGCAATACACGAGATTTTCTTCGCTTAGAGTGTAGTTGAGATTTACGCTGATTTTTCCCATGGCTAAAATCGTCAAATTTATCGCACTTGCAATCACGGAGCTAGGCAGGATTATGCCTATGTTTTTTTCATTTCCTATGCGCGGCGCTAGGCGCTTTTGAAACATTATTAGCGCGCTCATCATCGCTAAATTTGTAAATTTCACCCCTGTGCTATCGACCGCGGTAGTTTTAAATGGCGAAATTTTCGCCTGATTTAGCCAGTTATATGCGAGTGGATCGAGCGAGCTAAGGTATTTTTCCCAGCTAAAAAACGATAGCTCTCTCACGGCCTTTTTGACCTCGTGCGCTTTGGCGTTTATATCCAAAGCCGTGCCGAAACTCACCCTCAAAGCGTGCGTGCCAAGCTTGGAGATTGTTTTTTTATAATGTTCGCTAGCCCTCGAAAATGTCGAACCCCAAAGCCCACGGATATAAAACGGCACTATCACGGCATTTGCGCCCCGTGCAGCGTGCTCAAATCCAGCTTGAAACTCATCAATTCTGCCGTTATAGCTAATGTGCCCTTCTGGGAAAAGCCCCACCACTTCGCCAGCGTTTAAGGCTTCTTTTATCGCGCCAAGCGCACTTTTACTGACCCCTGCGCCGATCGGAATTACGCCAAAAATTTTCAAAAACCACTTCAAATACCACAGCTCATAATAGCTTCTGTGCATTACAAAGCGCACAGCGCGCGGGCAGGCAAGCTGCACGACCGCCCAATCAATCCAGCTAATGTGATTGCCAAGTAGCAAAACTCCGCCACTTTGCGGGATATTTTCTAGCCCATCGACGCGGACTTTATATCCAAATTTCAAAAACGGCAAAAGCAAAATTCGCATGAAAAGGTGCGGCAGGTATCTGGCGCTAAAAATTCCGCAAATTAGCACGCACAGCGCGCACATTACAAAGATTTCGCCACTATACACGGCAAAATTTACTAGAATTATGGCGATTATCAAAAACAGCACCATAAAGATATTTTGGATAAAATTTGACCCCGCTAGCACGCGCCCCATGCGCTCATCGCGGGTAAAAAACTGAATATTCGCATTAAGTGGCACGATGAAAATTCCACCGCTAAATCCGAAAAATAGCGACGCCAAAGATAGCGTAAATGCTGAGTGCGCGTTTGCTAAAATCATCAGCGCAAGTCCTAGTCCAAACGCGCCAAATGGCACGATTCCTAGCTCGATATGTTTTTTGCAGTAGCTTCCTGCAAACACCGCTCCCAGCGCAATTCCGATTGCGCTTAGTGCTAAAATGACTTGGATAATCATCACATTATCATTTCCGCTAATAGCCTTGAAATGCGCCGGAAATGTCGCAATTACGAGCTGTGAAACAGCCCAAAACATCGAAAGTCCAAGCGTGCAGAGCAAGATATTTTTATCCGAGGTTACGAATTTTAAATTTTGCCTTAGATACTCGAATTTTGCGAATTTGGCAAATTCAAATTTCGCCTCAGGTTCGCTAGCGTCAAAATATGGAATTTTATAGGCAAAATACGCCTCCACCATAGAGCCAGCCACGAGCAAAAGCCCGATAAACCACACCGAGCGCAAAAGCTCGCCAGCACCTGCGCCTTGCTTTGCAAAACTTTCGAAAATCACAGAAAACACAAGCGATGAGAGCAAAATCGCGATTATGGTTAGAGCCTGCACTGCGCCGTTTGCCGCGCCTAAATTTTTCGCTCCGACGATTTTTTTGATTAATCCGTATTTCGCGGGCGAGTATATCGCGCTTTGCGCAGCCAAAAGAATCGTCATAAAAAATGCGAAATAAAACCACCCGCAAATGTATCCAAGCGTGATTAGCGCGCACAAAGCCACGCCAAGCAGGGCGCAAGCGCGAGTGATTTTCGTGCGCGAGAATTTGTCGTTTAAAAAGCCAGAAGTGCTAAATAAAAAAATATATGGAAGCAAGATTAGCATATTTACAAGCGCGGTCAGGGCAATGAGCGTGTCGCCCGAAAAGCTCTTGACTAGGACATTTTGGATAGTGATTTTGTGCGCGAGATCTACGCTAGCGTTGATAAACATTATTATCATAAAGGGTAAAAAACCGCTGATTTTGAGTAAATTTTTCATAATTTTTCCTTGAATTTGCGCGAATTTTAGCCTTTTAAATTTAACATAGAAAATTTAAGCCGAATTTGATAAAATGCGCCAAATTTTATCAAGGAAAATTATGCAAGTAACTATCACCGAGCGCGATGTGAGCGCACTTAACAAATTTATGCTTCTTCACAGCAAAAAAGCAAAAAAACAAAAAATCGTCAGCACCTATGCGATCGCCTTTGAGTTTTTGATCTTTGGTATCATCATCGACGGACTTTTTAAAACAGCCCCGATTGCAAGCGTCGCTTCGCTAATCATGGGCGCGCTATGGCTGGTGTTTTTCCCTAAATTTTATCGCAAAATGCTTCGCAAACATATCGCAAACACCGAAAATATCGAGCCTTCAAGTGTGCAGATGAATTTTTTATGGAGCGAGAGTGAGATTAGCTTCGCTAATGGAGAGGCGAGTGCGAGCGAGAAGTTCGCTACTAGCGATTTAAACCGCATAGCCAGGAGTGGCGAAAACTATTTTTTAGGCTTTGAGCGTGGATTTCATATAGTTTTGCCTTGCACTGGCGATACTGCGCGCGAAGTGGAAAATTTGGCTAAATTTAGAAATTTAGCAATCGAAAGCGTGGATTTAAATCAGAAAATTTGATTTTGCGTTGTCAGCGCTTCGCTTCCTTGCAATGGCAATAGCGAGCGAAATTTGTTTAATTTGTCATTGCGAGAATTTGCACTTAATCCGCGCCCAAAAACGCCTAATTTGTCAAATTTTTAAAAAAATGCAAATATTCCCATAAATTCTTTAAATTTTACCGCTTTTTTCTGTAATTTAAGTTATAATTTCAGCTATTTATAAAATTTCAAAGGAGTTTGAGATGAAAGCATTAAATCAAAGCAGAGGAAGCATTGTCTTAGCTACAATTTTGTTTGCCGTAGGCGGAGTTAGCTTTGTAAATGCAGCAGGAGATTATTTTATAACTGGTGCGACAAAAAATGGCAATACCTATGACGGCTCAAAGGGAAATAGCGGCAATACCGTTGAAATTTCCGAAAAGGACACTAGTGGAAGCACAAAATTTGTCGTAAATACAACTGGCTGGGCAAATGGCGGTAACGGCAGTAATAACGAAGAAAATGTAATAAATAATACTTTAAAAGTTACAAATGTAAAGCATGATAACTACCCTGCTTATCGTGGCGGATACATTACTGGCGGTAGCGGTAGTGTTTTAAACAACTCTATAATAATAGACAAGAGCTATTTTCGTGGTGTTTATGGTGGTTTAATATCGCTAAATTCATATGGCGCTACCGGCAATGCTAATTACAATACGGTAAAAATAACAGACAGCATGGTAGATTCAAAAAATAACTCTGATGCAAATTTCCGTGCAGGTTCGATAGAAAGAGGCAGTGGAGATGTCCAATACAATACACTAGAAATTAGCGGTTCAACGATAAAAGCTCCGGTAGCTCAACAAGGAACTCAACAAGTAACTAAACAAGTAAATATAAGTTCTGGTCTTTTACAAAACGGTAGCGGAAATTCAAGGTATAATCAAGTCATTATAAGCGGAGCAAAAACTACTATTACTAGAAGTATAGATAGCGATCAACACAATGTAATATTTGGCGGTAGAATTATAAATCCAAACGGAACTAGCCAAGAAATAGTAGGCAATCGTGCGTATATACAAAATTTAGACTATGCAAACGGAAACATAGTAGCAGGCGGTAGTGCGAACAACAGTAGCGGTGGTTCTGGCGTAACTACTTTAAAAGATAATATAGCGGTTATTAGCGGCGATACAAAGATAAAAAATGCTTATGGTTCTTGGGTAAAAGGGCTAAATAATGCAAATTTATCAAACAATCTTATTATCGTAAATTTAACTCCAAATGAAAGCTTTGCGAAAATTTCAGGCAATGTCTATGGTAGTTTAAACGAAGCAAACGGCGGAACAAGCGAAAATAGTGCTGTTTATTTTATGAACGGTGTTGTCGGCGGGATTGTCGGCGGCGGAAAACTAGCAAACACAGGTAACACACTAATCTTAGGCGGAGATACTAAAAATTTTGGTTTGCGACAGGCAGGGACAATAGAAAATTTTGCAAATTTACAATTTAATACACTCAAAGAAGCAACCGATACCAAGAAAAATGCCGTTTTAGAACTAACAGATGCTCAAATTCAAGCTGATTTAGACGGCGTTACAATAAATTTCTTAAACGAAAACGCTACTAACGGAGCTGTCGAAGTCGTCGTAGGCGGAAATAGTGGAACAGGTGTAAATGAAAAACGAAATAACGGCGGTGGCGCAAATGCTATAAGAGATTTGACCGCAAATGCTAAAAAATATAGTCCAAATTTAGATACAATCGCCGTTGTAAACAGTGGAGCAAATGCAAATAATGATATATATGAACACGATCAAGCACCTTCTTACGGCATAGGTGATACATTTAATTACGCATACGAAAAAATCTATTTGACAAAAGCAGGAAAATACTATTTGATAAATTCAGAAAGCGAAATTTTAAATTATAAAAGTGTTGATATTGATGATAAATTAAATGCCGATAAAACACTAAAAGATACCAATATCGAAGTAATAACCGCAATCCAACCAGATCAAATTTATAAAATTATAGATAAAGATACATATACACGAAATTTGCGTGGCATGTTTGCTGAAAATAAAAAAGCAATATACATTACAGGCACAAATAAATTCGAAGAAACTTGGGAAAACAGCGACAATGAATTCAACACCAATGAATTTACCAAATTTGGCATGAAAAGTGAGAGCGGTAACAAAATCACTATCGCAAAAGACGCTGGGGACTTGGAAGGCAAGACAATCTATGGC
>NZ_JAOVUA010000006.1:0-110631 GCF_027737785.1 Campylobacter sp. JMF_06 NA1 | reverse complement strand
GACAGTAAGATAAGTTCTATTACCCTCGGCTGCTTCTTTTAGTTGAGATACATTTACAGCGTCTGTATCAGCTTCACCAGGAGCTAAATTTGTAATCTTGACTGGTCTGCTTGAATTCTCGTCTCCGTCTATGCCGTAACTTACAAGTTTAATAGTTCCATTGTTATCGGTTAGTTTAACAGGGACTTTTAGATCATACCCAGTAGTCATTGTATCAGCATTGTATTCGCTAGTGATGATTACGCTTCCGTTTTTAGAAGTTACATTTGTATCTTTTGCGCTAAATTTAATGCCATAAGCACTATCGGTTTTATTATTATCCGTGCTTAGCTCGACATACGAGATATCTACATTATCCCCAGCGATAAAGTCAAGACCAGTTTTATTATAGTCCTTGGTGCCTACTGTATGCGTGCCAAATGTAAGCGTTCCATCTTTGTTTGTACCAGTGCCATCTTTGTCTATACCCACAGACCAGACCGTGCCACCCACTGCTCGTTTTAGCTGAGCAACATTGACTGCGTCAGTGTCCTCGCTACCAGCGGCTAAGCCTGTGATTTGGCGAGTGATATTTTTATCTATATCATCGCCTACTGCGCCTACTGCGATTGCATTGTGTGTGGCGATCCAGGTAGGATCATCTGGCGTTGCGGTATTGGCTGCACCTTTTGTGTTTGTTTGCATATCGTAGCCTTTGAATATTTTAGTGGCTACATTACTTTCATTATCTCTATTGGCTAAGCTATATGAGCCAAGAGCAACGCCATTTTTCACATTAGCGTTTGAACCACTACCGATAGCGACAGCTTTTGCTGCGTTTTGCGCTACCTTTGCAGCACTAGTATAGTTTGCGATAGTTAAGTTGTTCTCATCAAAGGTAGGATAGTAGGTATTATCTGCTCCGCTTATATCAGCACTTGCTCCACCTATTGCTACGGCGCCTGTTGCACCGATACCGACTTCTGCACCGATACCCTCAGCGTCTTTCTGCCATTTTTTGTCATCATCAGCATAATATTTGGTTTCTATCTTTACGCTTGTATTATCATCATTTCTAAGATGATAAGTATATGATATACCGCCACCAAGAGCTACCGAATTTTGCGATTTTACAAAGCTACCTGTGCCTATGGCAACAGCATCATTTACATTTATGTCAGCACCGGCTTCTGAACGCTCAAAATCGCCACCTACAAATTCTTCTTTTGCATAACGAAAAGCTGTCGCTTGGTCGCCGATGACGATAGAGCCTTGACCACCAGCACGCGAACCTGAATGATTTTGTCCAGTTGGCAAACTAGTGCTACCAGTTCCTAGTGCAAAAGATCTCTCTCCCGTAGCATCCGTGCTAAAACCGATAGCAAGAGCATTTGCTGCGTGAGTATGAGCAGCAGTGCCTATCGCGGTAGAGTTTTTCGTATTGGCATAATATGATGTTCCAGGGGCTTTTACATTAGTTAGGAAAGTCGAGGCTTTGTGTCCGATAGTTATCGAATAGCCACCAGCATCAGGCGTATCCAAAGCACCGGCGGTTCTACCGCCTAGTCCTTGACTTCCTCTGCTGCCAGAGCCGATAGTGACAGCATACGGAGTTAATGCCCAAGCATTTTCGCCCATAGCGATAGAAGAGTTGCTAGATGCCATAGAACTTGTGCCTATAGCGATAGCATTGTCTGATGGTGCGTTTGTAAGTTTGTATTGACTGATTAGATTGTTTATTTGAGTTGTAGCAGCTTTGTATATCTTTTCTTTGGTTGCATTTGTTCCAAAATCTTTGTTTTCATCTATAATCTCTGTTAAGGCACCTATCATAGAATCATAGTTGTCTGCATCTTTAATTCGCTGATCGTTTTTCAGATTACCATTCTTTTTTATGGTAGTCGCATAAGTATCGTATGCTTTTGTTTTTGCCTCATCTGTATCTAATCCTTCACTAGTAAAGGCGTCTTTGCCCATAGCGATAGCATTCACACCGTTTGCCTTCGCTGATTCTTTATCTGCGTCAGCGACGCCATTTATATGTAATAGTGGGCTTTGAATTTCATCGGTAGAAATCCTTACAACTCTATTATCGCTCTTTAAAGTTGTTGTTGGGTTCGGATTTTCAGCGTTAATAGTGCCGTCATCTTGAATAGTTATGTTTGTTCCGGCTTTTAAATTTTGGAAATTATAGGTCTTATCTCCGATTTTCACATTTGAAACATTGCCATTAACATCAGCTGTGGTATATGTAGGCAAAACCGCATATAGCTGGCTTCCATTGATAGCGTCTGTGCTATCTTTGCTTATCAAGCCTGCTGCTACATTTTGGATACGACGCGCAGAGCCTTCTTTGCCTATGCTTACTACGCCCACAGGTGTATTACCCGCAAAACCACTATAAGTAACACCCCCGACATTTGCGCTATTTACAGCACTCATACCGCCTGTGGTGTTTCCTGTCTCATACGCTGCACTATCGCCAAGAAATACAGAATTTGCAAAAGTGTTAGTAACATTGTTTCCTAAGATAAATACGCTATTATTTCCTGCTGCTATGTTGTTATTATTACCCACAGAATAGCTATCATTACTATTAATCACGCTTGGATCACCAAACACACCTGAGCGATTGCCAGTTACGGTATTGCCGGTTCCCATAGCGATAGAATTTTTACCTTTTACTATGTTGCCATAACCATGAGCGATACTCTCGACACCTGTTTCGGTTACATTGTTGTCCATACCGACCGAGAAAGACCTATCAGCGCTTGCGGTATTGCCAAAACCAAGTGCGGCTGATTTCTCGCCCTCGGCTAGATTGCTCATACCGGCAGCGACAGAGTATCGTTTTGTGGTGTTGTTATCAGCACCCAAAGCCATAGAATTTTCAGCCTCAGCATTATTTAAAGTTCCGATAGCTAGGGTATTATCCTTATCAGCTTGGTTTCGCAAACCAAATGCAGTTGAATATGCTCCTGTGGCGTTATTTTCACCACCCACGGCGATAGAGCCTTTGCCAAGAGCATAGTTGTTTAGACCCACAGCAGCAGCATTTGTCTTGTTTGCGTCGTTGTATAGACCGACTGTGATAGTATTATCGGCGTGGTTTTCATTATAGTAACCAGCCGCGATAGAAAAATCACTATCTGAAATCTTATTACCATTACCCAAAGACATTGAGTTTGATGACTTATTATCTACATAGTTTGATACACCGATTGCGGTAGAATTTGTATCATAAACTTTATTTTCTGCACCGATTGCAGTAGATATAGCACCATCTGCGATATTAGTCAAACCAATAGCGGTAGAAGCGACACCGCTGGCTGTATTTGTAAAACCAAATGCAGAAGAAAATGTATTGCTAGCGATAGAGCTTTGTCCAACAGCCAAAGAGCCCAAGCCATCGGCTTTGGTAGCTATATAGCCAACACTACCAACCCAAGGCTCGTTCATATTTCCTCCACCAAATGCTTGATAAAGCATTTTTGTCCTTCGGCTTACCGCACTCATATCGCCAATAGCATCCATATACTCTTTAATAGCCTTAGCCTTGAAAGCACTCGCTACATTGCCTATATCATCACCACCGATTGAGATAGAGCCATATCCACTAGCTATGGCGTTTGCACCGATAGCCATTGCTTGACCACCCGTTGCTTCTGATTTATAACCTATGGCAATACTTTGCCCTGGTCTATCCTCTGGGTCATACACATTTTTTTCGACAGCTTTAGCGTATGAGCCAATGGCGATATTACCAGCATTTCCATTTTTAATAACAGCAGCTTGCACATTTCTACCAATGGCAATAGTATCATCTCCTATCGCATTTGCATTATTGCCGATAGCCACAGCAGCGGTTTTAACAGCCAAAGAATTTTGACCAATCGCTATTTGTTTGTCTTTTCCATCAGAAGCAATAACTCTAATATCTTTTTTGTTATTGTCTATAAACTTGTCAATATTGCTAGTTACTTCTTCGGTATCATCTCCTACCCAATACCTTCTTAAATTTACTAAATCACCATCTTCGTCGTAAAAATTATTGCCCTTATCATAATCTTCATTAGGGCGGTATTTATACACCCTAAATACATCAGGGCGTTGCATTTTTTTCTTTTTATCATCAGGGGTTGCATTGGTAGCCAAAATCCAGTTTCCATTAGCGTCTGTTTTAAGAGTAACACCATCATCTTCTAGCTGATAATACGCATACAAGCTCTCATCTGTCGCTAAACCACCAATTTTGATAAATTGATTGCCTGACTGATAGCCTACATAATGATATTGTTTTGTCGCGCTACCTAGACCCATAGCCGCCATTTCGTCTGGCCTGTATGCTTTGGTTTCTAGCTGAAAATGGTCGCCGTTATTTATGCGAGAAGATTGAGCCACTAATCGTGTCTTATCCAAACCAGCAGAAGCATTTGTGCCAATAGCGACAGAATTATCAGATTTTGCTATTGCGGTATTGCCCATAGCAACGCCACTTGCGCCCAAAGCACCAGAGTGGTTACCAAATGCGATAGTGTTATCTGCGTTTGCCAGCGCATTGACACCGATAGCATAGGTGTGATTTTTGTTTGCAGTTCCGCCCATAAGTGCTAACGAATTGTATGCGTTTGCATGAGAATCAAGACCAAAAGCAACAGAATAGTCACCAGTGGCGACCGAGTTACCCAAAGATACGCCTGTTGTTACTACTTCGGAACCAGCAGGACAGCTATTTCCTGTCTCATAATACAATGCGTTTGTGGTAGTGTTTTTGCACACTAAACCAGCCTCTGCCTCGCTTGGCATAAATGGCGCACTAATAGCCACTATCGTAGCTAGCGACATAGCCAGCCGTCCCAGAGCAGGCGCGCTCGCTATCTTGCCAATGCTTGAAAAAATCGTGCTACCGAACCCCTCGCGCACAGTTTTTTCGCCACTGTGTCCCTTAGCGATCTCGCTAACGACCTTGACGCCGTGTGAGCTCCTTTTGAGCTTATAGACCTTGTTCATGAAAAACTCCTTTTTTCTGCGAACTTAATCGCAAAATGTGATAAATAACTCCGTATTTTAACTCTTTAAAAATTAAACGAAGTTTAATTACACATTTGTAAAGGATAAAATTTATCGCCGTTTTTTTTTTGCGCCGTTTTTGGGGGAAATTTGGGGATTTTTAAAGTCGCTAAATTTGCAAATTTAGCGTTTGGAATTTTAAAGTCGTAGATTGCTTCGTCGCTTCGCTCCTCGCAATGACAATGGTCGCCGTGTCGTTTATTTTAGCATTGCGAGAATTCGCCAAATCTGTCATTGCGAGCGAACGCAGTGAGCGTGGCAATCTACGAGTGAAAAATTTAAAGTGCGGTTTTTTGCAAAAAAATTACTAGATTTGTCATTGCGAGGTGATTTATCACCGAAGCAATCTACGAAATAAAAATTTAATGTCGCTAAATTTGCAAATTTAGCGTTTGGAATTTTAAAGTCGTAGATTGCTTCGCTACGCTCGCAATGACAAATAGAGGCAAATTTACTTCGCTCCTCGCAATGACAAATCGAGATAAATCAAAACAAAATTTCATCATACAAATCAATCCAAGTTGGGTTTTTGTTTTCGATTAAAGCGATTTTTTGTTTTCTGTTTCCATTTTTTAGCTGTTTTTCGCGCAAAATAGCACTTTCGATACTATCGTATTCCTCGAAATACCCAAGCTTATCCACGCCATAAGTAGCCGTAAAACCTCCGATAATCTTGCTTTTATGCTCACTAATTCGGCGTTTTAAGTCATTTGTAACACCGACATACAGCGTGCCGTGCTTTTTGCTAAACAAAATATAGACAAAGTATTGATTTGCCATAAAATACCTACTTTTAATGATGATTTGCTTGGGATTTTAACATAAATTTTAAATTTTTACTCGATATGTCATTGCGAGAATTCGCCAAATCTGTCATTGCGAGCGAACGCAGTGAGCGTGGCAATCTACGAGTGAAAAATTTAAAGTTTGGTTTTTTCAAAAAATTTACTAGATTTGTCATTGCGAGGTGATTTATCACCGAAGCAATCTACGAGTGAAAAATTTAATGTCGCTAAATTTGCAAATTTAGTGTTTGGAATTTTTAAGTCGTAGATTGCTTCGTCGCTTCGCTCCTCGCAATGACAAAAAAGAGTGTAATTGCGAAAATTCGCCTAATCTGTCATTGCGAGCGTAGCGAAGCAATCCAGAAAAATTTAGAGAGAATTCGAAATTTATAAAATTTATTTGATAATTGAAATTTATCGGAATTTCCCTGGATTGCTTCGTCGCTTCGCTCCTCGCAATGACAGATTAAGGCAAATTTGCTTCGCTACGCTTACAATGACAAATCGATGGAAAATTTCCTCGCAATGACAATAGCATACAAAAATCTCGGGGCAGTGTTTAGAAGTTGCGCTAGCGGAAAAAATGCGAAATAAAAAAGCCTAGACGCAAGGTCTAGGCAAAAGGGGGAAATGAAATTTAAATTTCAAGTAAAATTTTAAGCTATGAGCCCAAAATTTTAATCGTAAATTTAAACAAAATTTCAAGTAATCAAAATTTCAATCATAAATTTAAATGACCAAAATTTAAAACAAAAATTTAAATAATCAAAATTTAAATAACTAAATTTTAAACAATCAAAATTCACAATCCATGCAAATTTAAATCATCAAATTTCAAGCCAAATTTAGCCAAAAAGCTTTCTCATCGCCTTGAAAAACAGCGCAGTAATCGGGTTTGACTTGCCAGTAATGCGCACAACCCAGCTCTCATAAGTCTCGCCTTGTTTTTTGAGATACTCGTTTAGAAGCGCCTCGCTAGCCTCCATACCGCCTTGCTCCTCTGCGGCGCAAAGCTTTTTATACAGCGGTTCGACGATGTCGATAGCAGCGCGTGGCGGGGCCTTGCGGTAAGCTGTGTATTCGACAATCTCGCCTGTGGCGGGGTCTTTTTTAGGGATAAATTCGGTCATGACCCAGTAGTAACTGCCGTCTTTGGCCATATTTTTGACGACTGCGACGAAATCGCGACCCTTTTGGATCGTATCCCACATGAGCTTGAACGCGATTTTTGGCATATCTGGGTGGCGGATTATGTTGTGTGGCTGACCGAGTAGCTCCTCGACGCTATAACCGCAAATAGCGCAAAAATACACATTGCCAAATGTGATGATACCCTTAGGATCGGTGCGCGAGACGATATATCTGCCCGGATCTAGCTTGATTTCGTTGTTTTTAGGGGTTGGTCTTGGCATTTTTTTCCTTTACGATAAAATTTCTCTCAATTTTACAAAGTGATTTATAAAATTTAACTTAAAATAAAAAAATAACAATAATATTATGTGGAAAATTTAAAATTCAGGCAGTTTGAGTATCTCAAATGGCGCGATGAAACCCTGCGCGAAATCCGTAAAAATCGCTGTTTGCGCCTGAGAAAGAGCGCACGAAAATACAGCCCCTGTGTCGGTGAAATTTAGCGTGTAAGCGAAATTTTGCTTTTTCATAAAGTGCTCAAATTTCGCAATTTGCGCAAACGGCACGAAAAATTCGCAAGGCTTTTTGAGCTCGTATAATACTAGCTCACTCGCATTTATCGCCAAATTTACAGCCCCGCCATACGCGCGCACGAGCCCGCCAGTGCCTAGCTTGATCCCGCCAAAATACCGCACCACAAGCACAGCTGTGTCAATCAGACCTGCGCCACGAAGCGCATTTAGGCACGATGGCCCGCTCGTGGATTTGGGCTCGCCGTCGTCGCTTTGGTTTTCGACGATTTGGGAATACTCATTTAGCGCTCGATACGCCCAGACGATGTGGCGGGCTTTGGGGTGTTCGTCTTTTAGTCGTTCGCGCACGCGCTCAAACTCAGCTAACGGCACCAAATGCGCGATGAAATTTGACTTTTTGACCTCTAAATTCGCGCTAAATTCGCGCTGTATGATATACATTTTCGCCTTTTTGATTAAATTTAAAATTTGAATTTGAAATTTGCAGGCTTACCACCCGCCACTGGCACCGCCACCGCCAAATCCGCCTCCACCACCGCGAAAGCCACCTCCTCGCGAACTGCGCCCAAAACCACCAGAGCCACCGCCGAAACCGCCACGCGAGCCACCCAAACCACCGCCAAATCCGCCAGAGCCGCCAAAACCACCGCGCAAAATTTCATCAAGCCCGTCGCCTAAAATGATAGTGTTGCCATAATCCCCGTGCGAGCGTGATTTGTTTCTCATCATCATAAAAAATACGAAGAAAAAGAAAAGCATAAAGATTATGAAGTCTATGTCGATTTCCTCGCCCTGAGCGCGCTCGATTTTGGCGAATTTTATGTCGCCACTCTCGATAAAATCGAGGATCGTAAGCACCCCAGAAACTATTCCCCCCTCAAAATCCCCAGCCCTAAAATGTGGCAAAATTTTATACTCGATTATGCGCTTTGAGACGCCGTCAGTCAGCACTCCCTCCAAGCCATATCCGACCTCGATACGCACCCTGCGCTCGTTTGGCGCGACGAGCAAAAGCACGCCGTTATCATAGTCCTTCTGCCCTATGCCAAGCGCCCTAGCCTGCTCGTTCGCAACCTCTTCGATAGAGTAATCCCCGAGCGTTTTTAGGGTTACGACCATGATTTGATTGGTGGAATTTTCGTCAAATTTAAGCAAAATTTCATTTAACGCACCAGCCGTAGAGGCGCGCAAAATACCCGCCTCGTCGATAATAGCCGTGTCGTTTGGCGAGGCTAAATAGTCTGAAATTTTAGCCTGTGAAAAAGATAAAGCTAAAAATAAAAAAAGTAAAATTCCTCTCATTTTATTTCCACAATCTTTTCTTTGATTTCATCTTTATCGCCCATTTCATGGGGGATTTTCGCCATTATTAGCGCACAAAGCCTATCTATACCCACGCTCACAGCCTCGCCAAAATTCGCAGTTTTTACCTGAACGCAAAATTCCTGCACAATCTGCAAAAATTCAGAATTATCAATCTTCGCGCTGATATTTTCGCCACAAACTATGTGCGCGATTTTTTCGTTTTTGCAAACGCAAAAAATCACAGCGTTTGGGATTTTGTCATATCCAAACAGCTCAAATTTACTCACGGCAAAGTCGTAAGTAAGCCTAAATTTAAAGAATTTAGGGATAAAAAATTCTAAAAATTTAGGAAATTTAGAAAATAGAAATTTAAAGAGCAAAAATACAATCGCAATCAACTCAAACGCGCCTACTTTGCCTACTTGCTGGAAAAACATCAGCGCAGTCCCCACTACAAAGGCAATCGTGCAAGCCACGCCCCAGCTAAGGGGCTCTAAGTCCAAAGCCTCGCCACTTAGCACGCAGATAATCTCAGCGTCGCTCGCATCTTCGGCCTTTGAAATTTTATCCGTTATGGCGTCTTTGTAAATTTGCTCAATCATCTAAAACGAAACTTTTGGCGCGTTTTGATTGGCTTCGCCTGCGTTAAATACAGGCTTAGCTCCGCCTTTGCCTACGAGTTTGGCGATGATATTTGTAGGGAAAACCCTAATCATCTTGTTATACTCTTGCACCACAGCGATATAGTCCTTGCGAGCCACAGCTATGCGGTTTTCGGTGCCCTCTAACTGATTTTGCAAATCCGTGAAATTTGAGTTTGCTTTTAGCTCAGGGTATCGTTCTACAACTAACATTAAGCGCGATAGAGCCGAGCTTAGCTCGCCTTGTGCGTTGTTAAACTGAGTAAAGGCTTCTGGGTTATTTGCGATATCGTTTGCGTCGATTTTCACGCTCGTTGCCTTCGCGCGAGCCTCGATTACGCCCTCTAAGGTGCCTCTTTCATGGCTTGCGTATCCTTTGACGGTTTCGACGAAATTCGGGATCAAATCAGCGCGCCTTTGATATTGGTTTTGCACCTGCGCCCAGGCCGCATTGACATCTTCGTCTTTTAGGGTCAGTTTGTTATACACAGGCACGGCGAAAATCGCAAACACAGCCAAAATTATGCCAGCGATAATCAGCCATTTTAGCCAACCTTTTGATGATTTTTTTTCGACATTAGCAGAGCCATTGTAGGTTCGGCTTTGCTCTGCACCTTTTGCACCTTTTGCGCCGTCATAGCCAATTTGTTCGGCGCCATTTTGGTTTTCTAACTCGTTCATACCACTCTCCTTGATATTTTTTCATGAAGTTTAACTAACACATCATACTCAATCGTGCCAAAAAATCTCGCCCACTCTCTGGCGTCGTTTATCACGCACACCCGCTCTCCGCCAAATTCAGCACAAAAGCTATCCATAGACATTTTGCCAAGTAGCCTTTCTCCACTGGCTAATCGCAAATCCCCAAGCCCAGCGTATCGCAAAAGTCCGTCCGCATAGCCTAAATCATAGGTGCCGATTTTCATATCGCACGGCGCACAAAACACCCCGCCATAGCCTACCCTTTCGCCTTTTTTAAGCACTCTGTGGCTGATTAAATCAGCCCACAAGCTAAGCACAGGGCGCAAATTTAGGCTATCATCAAACTGAGCGTATCCATACTGCGCCATACCCACGCGCACAAACTCATCATCAAACCCCGCTCTGCGCTCGATCGCGGCTGAATTTGAGGAGTGGAAAATAAGCTCATTAAATCCAGCCTCATTTGCCTTAAATTTGGCGATTTTTTTAAATTCGGCGAAATTTTGCCTTTGCGCGTAAAAATCAGAGCTTAGCTCATCGCTGGCGCGGTAATGGGTAAAAAATCCGCGCAAATTTAGCGAGTGTTTTTTACAAAGCGCGAGTGCTTCGTCCAAATCATAGGCGCAAATTCCATTTCTATGCATATTTGTATCTGCGACAATATGAATATTTGTGCCTGTTTTTAGGCGCGAAAAATAGCTCATATCATTTACGGCATAAATAAAATTTGGATTTTCGTTTCCGTTTGGAATATGCGATAAAATCAAAATTTCCTCGAAAAATTCCGAAATCTCGCGCGCTTCATCTAGCGTCCTAGTAACGGCTCTTTTGATACCAAACTCGCGCGCCAAACCCGCGATTTCGCGCATGCCATGCCCATAAGCGTTGTCTTTGAGCACCAGCATAATGCGCTCTTTGGCTACTTTTTGCGAAATTTGCGAAAGATTGTGAAAATACGCTGATTTATCAATCAAAATTTCAGACATTAAAGCTCACTCCATACGCCTTGTATAAATACGGCAAAAGCTTGCGAATAGCGTAATCATAGCCGTAAAATTTGGCATAAATTTCCTTTAAATTTGCCTCTTTTGCGTTTGCGAAATCAAAAACATCAGTCCCAGCTATTTTTGGCACTTTTTCATCTAGTAGCGCGAAAAATTCAGCCCTAGCGCAAAGAAGCTCTTTTATATTTTGCTCGACTAGCTCTTTTTCCATTATTTTGCAATCTCCTCTAATGCGCCCATTATCACCCTTTGCATTTCATCGCGAAATTCAGGGCTTTTTGCCTCAAATCTCGTTACGATTATCGGTGTGGTGTTGCTAGCTCTCACCAAAGCCCAACCATCATCAAACCTCAATCTAACCCCGTCGATTTCTATCATATCGCGCACGGCTGGTAACCCAGAAATGCCGTTTTTGGCTAAATTTTTAAATTTTTCAATTATCTCAAATTTTGCGCTATCAGTGGTTTTAAATTTAATCTCATCGGTGCTGTGCATTACAGGAAGCGCGTCAAGCTCGGCGTCTAAATCAATGCCCTTTGCGACGAGTTCTAACACTCTCATCATCGCATACACGCCGTCATCGAAGCCAAAATATCGCTCTTTGAAATATATATGCCCGCTCACCTCAGCAGCCAAATCAATGCCAAGCTCCTTCATAGCCTTTTTGATATTGCTATGACCGGTTTTGCCCATAAAGCTCTTGCCACGGCGGTTTATCTCATCATACATTACCTGCGAGCATTTCACCTCGCCCAAAATTTTCGGCTCTTTCATATTTAATGATAAAAGACAGGCTAGCTCGTCGCCTTTGATATTTCGCTTCGCTGTTAGCACAGCGATTCTATCGGCGTCTCCGTCGAAACCAAAACCCAAATTTAGCCCATTTTCGCTAATTGCATTTTTTAAATCGACTAAATTTTTCTCTTCGCTTGGATCTGGGTGGTGGTTTGGGAAATTTCCGTCAGGTTCTGGAAATAAAATTTTAGCGTTTAAGCCTAGTTTTTCCACGATTTTGCACGCCGTAACACCTGCTGCGCCGTTTGCGCAATCAATCACAAATGGTGTTTTGAAATTTTTCAAATTTGCAAATTCTTTTTCGAAATAATCCAAATACTCGCCCAAAATATTATATTTTTCGCAAAATGTATTTGTTGGGATTTCCACGCCACTAGCCATAAATTCAGCCACTTGGCGACCGAGTGTTTTAAGCTGTGCGCCAAAAAAGCTATCCGTGCCAATTGTGATTTTAAAGCCGTTATAATTTTTCGGATTGTGCGAGCCTGTAATCATAATGTTTGCGTCAAATTTATGCGTAAATACGCCAAAATACCCCACAGGCGTAGGCAAAAGGCCGATATCAAAAATCCTAAGCCCAGCGTAATTAAGCCCACTTACTAGGTATTCAAACATATCTGGTGCGCTTAGTCTCGCATCATAGCCTACGCTGATACGCTCACGGCCTAAATGGCGCAAATGCATACCAAAGGCAAAACCAATCGCCTTAACGCTCTCTTCGTTTAGATCCTCGCCCACGATTCCGCGGATATCGTATTCTCTAAAAATATCTTCAATCATAAAATTCCTTGACAAAAAAAATTACGATATTTTAAATTATAAATGTTAAAATTTGTCAAATTTAAGGAGTCAAAATGAAAAAATTTTTTCTTGTTTGTGCGATTTTGGGCGCAGTTTTCGCTAAGGATTATGAGGTGATTGATAGTGTAAATACTTCGTTTAGAATTTTTGGTAAAAACGATAGAATCGAGGTTATCAGCGTCAGCGACCCTAAAATCGACGGGGTTACATGCTTCATCTCATACGCCAAAAAAGGTGGCGCCAAAGAGATTGTTGGCGTCGAAGAAGACCGCTCAGAAGCCTCTGTTTCATGCAGCCAAACAGCCCCAAAAATCATAATCAAAGAAGAGCTTAAAAAAGAGGATATATTTGCGAAAAAATCCTCGCTAATCTTTAAAAAAACCCATGTCGTGCGTATGTTTGACGAAGCAAGTCAGAGCATAATTTATCTAGTGTATTCAGATAAAATCATCGACGGCTCGCCAGATAATTCTATCTCGGCAATTCCGTGCAATCAAGCCGTAGGCAAGGTGTGCGAATTTGCATATAAAAAATAAAATTTCACTGTCCGCAAGCATGAAATACTAACCCGAAATTTTGCTTTTAAGTGTCATTGCGAGCGAAGCGAAGCAATCGCCAAATTTTAAATTACCAACCGCCAAAATGGCAAAAAATTTTAAAATTTTAAATTCTATAAAATTTTAAAATTTTTTTAAATTTTTTGTAAGGGGGGAAGGGGGCTTGAATTGCGATGTCGCTCCCCTTCCCCCCTTACCAACCCCCTAACCCCCGACGACGCTTGCAAAGTGGCGTGCTACGCACGCGCTTATTTATAGAATTTTGCTTCGCAAAATTCTTTGCAATTATGCTTATAGGTAAAATTTAATGCAAAATTTCGCTAAATTTTGCATTGGTATCGATACGCTTTTTGCGATGATTTATTTATTGATTTATCGCAACGAATTTTTAAGAATTTTTTGATAAAATCCCAGCTCTTAATAAAATTTATCATTTAGCAAGGAAAAATATGAAATCTATTTTTAGCATGGAATCTGCCAGCATTATGCTTGCCCTGCTGGCTATCGCGTGCGCGGTGGCGACATTTGTGGAGACTGCATTTGGCACGCCAGTAGCGTGGGCGAGTGTGTATAATGCGTGGTGGTTCGGGCTGATAATGCTACTTTTGGGGCTAAATTTGGCCTACAATATCTACCGCTATCGCCTCGGCGATATCAAAAAGCTTCCGACCTTTATATTTCATTTAAGCTTTCTTTTTATTTTGCTTGGTGCTGGGCTTACGAGATATTTTGGGTTTGAGGGGAATTTGCACATTAGAGAGGGAGAGGAAAGCTCGCTAATTAGCACCAAGGACGAATTCGTGCAGTTAATCAGCATAAGCGAGGATAAAAATTTCATCTCAGCCGATGAAAAAAACTACCTAAGCGGCGTAGGAAAGATGAAATTTGATCTAAATTTAGATGTAAATGGCAAAAACGCAAATTTGAAATTTAAAGAATTTATCCCGCACGGCGAGCTAAAATGGGTCAAAGACGAGAGCAAAAGCGCACCCGCTAGAATCGAGTTTTTGTTTTCAAACGATACCCAAAAACAGCCCCTTTCGCTACTTTCTGGCCAAAGTATCGAGCTAGGCGAGGTTAGCATTAGCTTTAATACCATGCCAAAAACCAAATATTTCATCTATGTCAAAAACGACGCCGATAAATTCTATATAAACTCAAATTTCGACATAAATGCTACTAAAATGGGCACTAGCGAAAAAATCGCACTAAATAAAAACGAGGATAATCTAATCGATGATCTATCGCTTTATAGCTTTGAGGGGACGAATTTCGCCCCAGTTAGCCTGCTAAGCTCAGCTGTGGAAAAATTTGTTAGGGTCGAGGAAAATTTAGCCGGTATGAGCGGAATCATCGCAGATCTTAGCTATAACAACGAAAGCAAAGAGGTGCTAGTAATCCAGGGCGAAAAAGGCCTTCAATACGAAGTCGGCGGCGCAAATTTTATCACACTTTTGGGGCCAAAAATGGTAAATTTGCCATTTAAATTAGCCCTAAGAGATTTTGTCATGGATCGCTATCCAGGCACAAACTCGCCCTCAGGATACAAAAGCGAAGTTACAGTCAAAGACGGCGCAAACAGCTATGATTACGATATTTATATGAATCATGTCCTAGATCACGGCGGATACAGATTTTTCCAAAGCTCGTATGATAGGGACGAAGGAGGCACCGTGCTATCTGTAAATCGCGACCCGGGCAAATTCCCGACATATCTAGGATATTTTCTGCTCTGCCTTGGCATGTTTTTAAACTTTTTAAACCCAAATTCGCGCTTTTTCAAGCTTTCTAAACTCATCAGCGAAAACACTCACCTTGCAAAAAGCGTGGCGATTTTGGCTGTAATTTTCGCCTGTGTTGCGCCAAATTTAGCCCATGCAGAGGGAAATGAGAGTGTGAATTTAAATGAAATCAAGCTAAATTTGCCAAATTTTGATAAGGAATTTAGCAAAGAACTAGGCAAATTAGTCGTGCAAGGTTTCAATGGCCGTATGGAGCCATTTGATACAGTTTCGCGCGAAATTTTGCACAAAATTTACCGCGGCGAAACCTACAAGGGCGAGGACGGGATTACGCTCAATCACAACGAAGCCTTGCTTTCGTTTATGCTAAATCAAGATTATTGGCGCACCGCTAAAATCATACGCGTGGGCGATAAGGAACTACGCAAAATTTTGGGTTTAGATGAAAATCAAAAATACGCTTCGATGATGGATTTTTTCGAAATGAAGGATAATGAGAGCTTTTATAAGCTTGACAAATTAAGCGAGGAAATCAACCGCAAACCCCTTGGTAACCGCTCTACGCTCGATAAAGAAATCATCAAAGTAAATGAGAGAGTAAATGTGTTTTACGGCGCGATTATGGGCGAATACTTCCGCATAATCCCTACCGGAAAGTCAAACGATAGCACCTGGATTTCGCCGTTTGCAACCCTTGAAATGCTAAGCGAGAGCGAGCGCGATAAGGTGCGCGATATGAGCGCGATGTTTGCCACAGCTGTGATTTATGCCCAAAACAAAAACGACTGGCAAAGCGCAAACAAAATGCTAAGCATTATCAAGGATTATCAAATCAAAAATGGTGGCGAATTAGCGCCTAGCGATACTGCGATAAAATATGAAATTTTATACAACAACGCGCATATTTTCAAGCGACTTTTTTCGATTTATACAATCGCTGGATTTTTGCTTTTAATCTTTATTTTTATCCGTATGATGAAGCCAAATTTGGGCTTGAAATGGGCGTTTAATCTAGTTTGGTTTGTAAATGTAGTGGCGTTTTTGATCCACACTTTCGGACTTGCGCTTAGAGCGTATGTATCGGGACACGCGCCGTGGTCGAATTCGTATGAGTCGATGATTTATATCGCGTGGGCATTAGCGCTTAGCGGAATTTTCTTTTCGCGCAAATCTGCAATTTCTTTGGCGCTAACGGCGATTATGGCGGGAATTACGCTAATGGTGGCGCATTTAAGCGATATGGATCCGCAAATCACAAACCTACAACCAGTCCTTAAATCCCACTGGCTGACAATCCATGTCTCTGTAATCACCGCAAGCTACGGATTTTTGGGGCTTTGTATGTTGCTTGGAATTTTCACGCTTTTGATGTTTTGCTTCGGCAAAAATAACCCAGAAATCGCGCGCAATATCACAGAAGCCACTAGAATCAATGAAATGTCGATGATCCTTGGGCTTTGTTTGCTAACAGCTGGAAACTTCCTAGGTGGCGTCTGGGCGAACGAGAGCTGGGGTAGGTATTGGGGTTGGGATCCAAAGGAAACTTGGGCTTTGATTACGATTTTTGTCTATGCAATTGTGGTGCATTTTAGATTTATGCCGAAGCTAAATTCACAATTTGCCTTCGCCGTAGCGTCGATGTTTGCGTATTTTAGCGTCATAATGACATATTTTGGAGTAAATTTTTATCTCACAGGTATGCACTCTTACGCAGCGGGCGAAAAAATCCCTGTGCCAAGCTGGGCGTATATAATGACAGCTTTTATGTTTATTTTGGCAATCGTTGCATATTTTCGCTCGGGAAAATCGGCTAGATTGTAAAATTTATTATATGAAATTTAGAGTTTGTAAAAATAAAATTTCAAACTCTAAATTTTAAAATTTCATTAAATAATTCCCTTAAATAGGCATTTTAAGCCAAAATTCTTAACTCAAATCAATTAAATTTAATATTTATTTGGCTAGAATTACCCTTTTATTTCACAAAAAGAAAGGGTAAAGATGTCTGTTAAATCTGATTTTAGTGAAAATAGACGAGGCTTTATCGGACTTGCGTTTGGTGCGGTCGCTGCTGTGGGTGGCGTATTTGCATTAGGCGGTATGAAAAAAAGCTGGGATCCGCTTCCTAGCGTCAAAGCAGCCGGCGTAACGACTGTGGATTTAAGCCCGATTAAAGACGGAGAGCTATACAGGACAGAGTGGCGCAAAAAGCCAATATTTATTCTCAAAAAGACAGCCGATATGGGCAAAAACGATGAACGAGATGTCGTCGTAGATGGTGCTAGATACACGCTTTGTATCGGTTTATGCACGCATTTGGGCTGTATCCCTAGCTACAAACCAGCTTCTAAACAATTCGTTTGCGCATGCCACGGAGGCGTTTTCAACACTGACGGCGTAGCTGTGTTTGGTCCGCCACCACGCGGTATGGATATACCTCCGTTTAAAATCGACGGAACTAAACTTGTCCTTGGCGAAGAGGGCCCTGAATATCAAGCTCTAATGGGCAAAGCGTAGGAGGATTGATATGCATGTAAGAAAATCAACAGGCATCTTGGATTGGTTAGATCAAAGACTTGCTGTTAATAAATTTATGAAAGTTATGATGACGGAGTATTGGATTCCGAAAAACATCAGCTTTTTATGGGCTATGGGCGTTATTTTGATGACGCTATTTATCGTGCTTTTCGTAAGCGGTTTAATGCTTGTAATGTATTACAAACCAGACGCTGCTTTGGCCTTTGATAGCGTAAATAAAACTATCATGCAAGAGGTAGAATATGGCTGGCTATGGCGACATATCCACGCAGTGGCTGCTTCGGTCGTATTTTTGGTGATTTATATCCACACTTTTGTAGGACTTTACTATCGCTCATATAAGCAAGGCAGAGAGATGATTTGGGTCAGCGGTATGCTACTTTTCATACTTTTTTCAGCCGAAGCTTTTAGCGGATATATGCTTCCTTGGGGACAAATGAGCTACTGGGCGGCTATGGTTATTACAAATTTATTCGGTGGAATTCCAGTTATCGGACCAGCTGTGGTAGAGTGGATCAGAGGCGATTACGCTGTAAGCGATCCGACTTTGACAAGATTTTTTATGCTTCATGTCTGCTTGCTTCCGATAGTCGTAATCTCTGTCATCGCGCTTCACTTCTATGCGCTTCGCGTCCCTCATGTCAATAATCTAGACGGCGAAGAAATCGATTTTGAGGTAGAGAGCGAAAAATTCCTAAGCGGCGATACAAAAAATGCGAAAGTTATCCCATTTTGGCCGGGATTTTTATCAAAAGACTTCTTATATCTCTCAATCTTTATGATATTTTTCTTCTATTTAGTTGGCTTTCAATTCAATTTCGCAATGGATCCGATAAATTTCGACCCTGCAAACAGCCTCAAAACACCAAACCATATCTACCCAGAGTGGTATTTCTTGTGGCAATATGAAATTTTACGCGGATTTTTCTTTGATGTTGGACCATTAAAGGCAGCAGATATCGGACTTATGGCGTTTGCGTTCGCTGGCGTTTCACTAATGATAGTTCCATGGATGGATAGAAGCTCTGTCGTAGCCCCAGCTCACAGAAACAAAGCATATTTTATCTGGTTTTGGGTATTACTAATCGATATGATACTTTTAAGCCTATTTGGCAAACTCCCAGCAGACGGCGCAGAGCTTGGCTTGCCAAATACATATTGGGGCTTTATTTTATCGATACTTTATATCGCATTGATAGTAGTTGTCTTGCCTTTGATAACAATCGCAGAAAGAAAGAAAAGAGGTTAAGATGAAAGAGATAAAAACATTAGCAATACTCGTTGTTTTAGTAGCGGTTTTATACTGGATGATTGAGCCTTTTGCTCATACTAGACTTAGCCCGCATGTCGATCCTGCTAATTATGACTTTGCAGCCGAGGATATCACGCTTGCTACTACAAATGTAGAAAAGGCGCAAAAAGCCCTAGAAACAGCCCAAAATTCAGGTGATGAGGGTATGATCGCAAGTGCGACAAGAACGCTTCAAGACGCGAAAAACCAACAAGACAAAGTTACGCTATTTTGGGACGAGATTAATAAAATCGACATTATCAAAGGTGACGCCACAAGAGGCGCTGATACCTTTATGAACGCAGGTTGTGTGGCATGCCACGGCGTAAACAAGCTTGGCATGGACGCTCCAATGGACGCGACAAGCGCTAGCGAAGCTTATGGTGTAAATCCGCCAGATCTTAGCAGTGCAGGATATCTATACTCACCAAAATTCCTAGCCGCTCTTATCAAAGACCCTACAATGGCGATGAAGCTAGATCATAAATTTGGCGATGAAAATCCGCACCCGATGCCAGCATTTTACGGACTTGGCGATGATATAAACCAAGAAATCGCAGATATCGTAGCATATCTACGCTCAATCGCACCAAGCGCAATGGAAAACGCGCAGGTTTTCGAGGACTCATGCCAAAGATGCCACGATGTCAAATATGCTGGTCGCAAAGTCACAAGCGATATGGAGAAAGTCGCAGCCTACATGGGCTCTACTCCGCCAGATTTATCAATGATGATTCGCTCGAAATTGCCTGATTATTTGCACGAGTTTATCAACGATACACAAAAGAAACTCCCAGGCACATCTATGCCTCGCGTTGGCTTGACACAAGAAGCTGAAAATCAAGTCGTCGCCTACCTCGAAGAAGTCGGCGATAGCAAAAAAGATGAGCGCGAAAAAACAGCACTTTACATAATGCTATATTTCGCGATTTTATCAGTTTTTGCTGGACTTTGGAAAAGCAAAGTTTGGTCGAAACTACACTAAAACTAAGTAGTCGGTTCGCCGACTACTTTTAAATTTATCCCCTAAATTTCAATAAATTTTCTCAAATTTGACCTTTAAAATTCACTAAATTTCGATTTCAAATTCGCATAAATTTTGCCTTAAATTTGGCTAAATTTCGGCTATCATTTAGCCTTGTTTTTGATAAACATTTTTATTATAGTTTAAGTATTTTGCTGTATAATCCCAAACTGATTTTGAAACCAATTAGCAAAAAGGCAGGTTATGAAATTTATCCTAAAATCATCTTTTTTACTGATTTTTCTGTTTTTATCATCGCTTTTTGGCGCAGATTACCACGCCGAAGCCCAGGCGATAAAGGCTAAATTCGAGCAGGCTTTGAGCGCGTATGATAGCGGCGATAGCGCTAGTGCGCGCAAACTAACCCAAGAGGCGTATTTTAGCCATTTTGAAAATTTAGAAGCTGGAATCCGCATAAATTTAGGACAAAAAAAATCCTACGCTATGGAAAAGCAGTTTGGAAATATCCGCAAAGCCTTTAAAGCAGGCACTCCAAGAGGCGAAATCGAGGCTATGATAGCGAAGCTAAATAGCGAAATCACTGAAATTTTGCCAGTCATCGAAAGCGGTCATAAACTAGTCGCCCAGTATCAAAACGAGAGCGAAGAACAGCCTCAAACTAGCGCAAATCAAAGCGAAAATTCTGCCCCAAACACCACGCAAAATTCTAGCGCAAATTCGGGTGCAAATTCAGGTGCAAATTCGGCAAAACAAACCCCAAATTCCGACCCAAATTCTCCATGGCTTAGCGTTTATAATGATTTCATCACCGAGCTAAATAATGCAAAAACTGCCTTTGATAACAAAGACGAAACCGCGCTAAAATCGGCTCTAAACAAGGCTAAATTTGACATTTATCGCAACACTAGATTCGAAGAGGTCGTGCGAAAATATGTTTCTAGCAAAAACGACCAAATGATTCAGCGAATTATCTCAAATTTATTGCGCGATAGCCTAAATACGGGCGAAGCGAAATTTAACCAATCTCTAAAAGATTTAGACGATTTGCTTCTTAGTGCCACGCAAAATTTGCCTAGCCAAACTTACGCCCTAGCCCCACAAAGCGCGCAAGAGGCTAGCGAAAGCGAAGTGGCGCAAAATGCAGATTTTAGCCAAACCGTAGCAAACATAAAATCCAAAATGGCGCAGGTTTTGACCCTGTATGAGGCTGGCAAAACCGATGAGGCAATCGATGAGAGCGGAAATATCTACTTCGACGAATACGAAGAAAGTGGCATGGAAGCCCTCGTGGGGGCGAAAAACTCCCAACTCAAACTTGACACCGAGGCTAGCTTCAATAAAATTTCAGCCCTAATTAGCTCTGGCGCGCCAAAAGAGCAGATTATCGCAGCGCAAAACGAGCTTTTCGCGCAACTTGAAGAGAGCCTAAATTTGACGCAAAATTCTAGCGCATGGGATCTGTTTTTATACTCACTCATAATTATTTTGCGCGAGGGTATGGAGGCCCTAATCATCGTGGCTGCCGTCATCGCCCTACTTATCAAATCAGGTAACGAGGGCAAACTAAAAATCGTTTATAGCGCGCTTGCGGTCGCAATTGCGCTTAGTTTTGCCACAGCGTGGGGCATAAGCGCGATTTTTGGTGCCGCAAAAGCAGGTCAAAGTCGCGAAATCCTAGAAGGCGCAGTCATGCTAGTAGCCGTAGGATTGCTGTTTTATGTCGGGTTTTGGCTACTTTCAAACGCAAATTCGAAAAAATGGAGCGCATATATCAGTGGCGCGATTTCGCAAAGCCTGAGCGAAAAAGACGGCAAAATGCTATGGTGGATGGTCTTTTTAGCGGTATATCGCGAGGGAGCCGAGACGGTGCTATTTTATCTAGCGCTCATAATTGACGCTAAAACTCCGAGCGCGCTAGGTATGGTGGGTGCAGGATTTGTCGTAGGCGTAATCGCACTGCTCGTGGTTTATATCCTAATCAAAAATTTCTCGCTTCGTATCGCAATCAAGCCGTTTTTTATGATAACTTCGGCGATTATTTTTTATATGTCGATTGTCTTTGTCGGCAAGGGAATAATGGAGCTAGTCGAGGGCAAGGTATTTACACCAACCATAATCGAGGGCTTGCCAACGATTACATGGCTAGGATTTTACCCTTATAAAGAGAGCCTAATCCCGCAAGCTGCGCTAATCGTGGCTTTAATAGTTGGAATTTTGATAATTAAGCAAAAAAACAAATCTATTTCAAAGGAGAATTTATGAAAAAATTATTTTCATCAGTTTTGGCTTTAAGCCTTGCTTCAAGTATCGCCTTCGCTGGCGAGCAACCTATCGGCGAACCAGTCGAAATGAACGGCATGGAGATCGCCGCTGTGTATCTACAACCAATCGATATGGAGCCAAAGGGCATTGATCTAGCCCCTAGCTTAGCTGATATTCACTTAGAGGCCGATATCCACGCGATCGAGGGCAATGCAAACGGCTTTGGCGAGGGCGAGTGGATCCCATACCTAAAAATCGGCTACGAGCTAAAAAACCTAGATAACGGCAAAATCCAAAAGGGAAATTTCATGCCAATGGTCGCAAGCGACGGCCCACACTATGGCGCAAATGTCAAAATGGAAAATGGCGTAGGAAATTATGAGTTGATTTTCCATATCGAAAACCCAGGCGCAAACGGCTTTGGTCGCCACGCTGACAAAGCCACAGGCGTGGGCAAATGGTGGGGCGCATTTGATGTGAAATACACATTTGCATACACTGGAACTCCAAAAGAATAACGAAATTTCACCCTTTTTGGGTGAAATTTTAGAAGTGTTTGAAAAAGAATTTTGCAAATTTAGCGTTGTGAGAAATGCGAAGCATTTCCGTAAAAATAAAACCAGCTAAATTTAAAGCGAAGCTTTAAATTTAGCCACCTTGTAAAGCGTCGTCGGGGGTTGGGGGTTTGTAAGGGGGAAGGGGCGCGACCTCGCAAAATGAGCGTAGCGACGGCGACAGCCGGCATTTCTTGCGAGCGAAGCGAAGCAGAGTAATTGGCTCCCTTCCCCCTTACGAGAAAAGCAAAATTTCGCCTAAAATTTCAGTGTTCGTTCAATGCAAAATTTAGGTTGAATTTTGAATTTAAATTTTACTGGATTGCCACGCTCGTTACACTCGCTCGCAATGACAGCAAATTTAGCGCAAGGAATTTTAAAGTCGTAGATTGCCACGAATTTTGCTAACGCAAAATTCTCGCAATGACAAATTAGACAAAATTTAAATTTTAAATTTGCATTTATTTCAAACAGCTCTAAAATTTCACATTTAGGTTGCAGTTTTGTCGATATTTTTTTACCATTTTGTTTTGGCATTTTTGCCACTATTTATCATCGCCGCGCACTTTGGCAAAAAAGATTTTGCATTTGCCTTTTTTGGTGCAGTGTTTGGGGGTGCCTGTTTTAGCGCGCTAAATCATAGTCTAATCGCGCAAGAGGGCAAAATTTTCTTCGATATTTTGGCCTTGATTGCGCTATTTTTACTGCCATTTTGCGCTAAATTTTGCCTTTCAAAAATTGCCAAATTTTGCATTTTTGCCCTTGGCGTTTGCGCCTGTTTTGAGTATTTTTTAATCAGCGCAAATTTCAAAATTTTTAGCACCGAACTCCTTGATAGCGGGGCGATTCTCAATCTTTTTATGGTGATTTTAGCTCTTTCGTGCCTAGTTTTATTTTACCTGCTTTATAGCGAAATTTTAAAAAATCGCGCGCGCGCAAATTTTGTCGCCCTTACCCTAACCTGCGCCGTTTTATTCATCGCTAAGCTCGGATTTGTAGGGCTAGGGATTAGGCAGGGCGGATACTTCGCAAATTACGCCTCGCTTAAATTTATAAATTCGAGCGAATTTCTAAGCATAATCGCCAAAATCATCTACCATAACAACCAGCATTTAATATTGATTTTGTGCGCAATCGCCATATTTATGGGGATTTTCTACCTAAATTTAGCCCCCAAAAAACTAGCACGAGATGAAAATATCATCGCTTGGCGCATAAACAAAAGTGCAAGATTTAAAATTTGGCGCACTTTCCTCTGCACACTCGCACTTTGCGCCCTATTTTGCGCCACTAGCTTGTATTATCTGCTAGTGGCCTCTCGCCCGCCTACGATCGATACACCTACGCTCGTAGAGCCCGTAAATGGCGAGTTTGTCTTTGACGCGCAGGCTTTGCAAGACGGCCGTTTGCACAGATACGCCTATATCAGCGACGACGGCCATAAAATCCGCTTTTTTTTGCTAAATAAATTTAGCACTCATCTCTCGCCGGTTGCGGTGTTTGACGCGTGCTCGATTTGCGGGGATATGGGCTATGTCAAAAAGGGCGATGAGCTAATCTGCATAGCGTGCAATGTGCGAATTTTCTTGCCAAGTGTGGGTAAAATGGGTGGCTGCAACCCAATCCCTATGAAATTTGACTTTGACGGCGAGCGCGTAAAAATCGCGCTTAGCGAAATTTTAAGCGGGGCAAGCTATTTTAGCGAAATCGTCGAAAAACAGGTCATCGACCCCGTTTCGCGCGCACAAATTTCAAATTCATCAAAATTTAGCTATTTGTATTATGGCAGGATTTATTTTTTCGAAAACGAAAAAAACGAAGAAATTTTTACTCAAAATCCGCAAAATTTCGTCGATGAAAACGGCACTTTAAAGGAGCTTAAATAATGTTTTTTAGAATTTTAAAAGCTTCGATTTTTGGGGCTAAGGAGTCGAAATTTTTAGCGTTTTTGACGATTTTTTTATCGGTTGGCTTAATCGCTTGCATGCTAAATATCACTCTTAAAATCGGCGACAAACTAGCAAGTGAGCTTGGAAGATATGGCGCAAATATCGTGGTTTTGCCCAGATCTGCCAACCTAAATATCGAAATTGCAGGGCGCGATTTTTCGCCACTTGCAAACGATGATTTTTTAGCCGAAAGCGATTTAGTCAAAATCAAAGAGATTTTTTGGCGCAACAATATCACAAGCTACGCGCCGTTTTTATCCGAGCAAATCGATGAATTCGAGGTCGTTGGGACATACTTCGACAGACCCGCAGGAGTGAGCGATGAGCCTGATTTTAGGGTCGGGGTAAGGCACCTTTATCCATTTTGGCGCGTGGAGGGCGAGTGGGCAAAGGACGGCGCAGATGATGAAGTCATCGCAGGCGAAAAGCTGGGTTTAAAAATCGGCGATGAGATTGATCTAGGCATTTACACTGTGCGCGTGGTGGGGATTTTGCACGATGCGGAGGAATACAGCGGTAAAATCATCGCAAATTTAGCCTTCGTGCAAAAGCTCACTCACCGCGAGGGTCAAATCGCCAAAGCAGAAGTATCTGCAATGACAATCCCAGAAGATGATTTATCGGTAAAAGCTAGGCGCAATTTAGACAGCCTAGACGCCGTGGAGCACGATACTTGGTATTGCTCAGCCTATGTTAGCTCCATAGCATACCAAATCGCCGAGGATTTCCCAAACGCAAGCGCCAAAGCAGTCCTTAGCGTGAGCGAAGCCCAGAGCGGAATCACCAAAAAAATCCAAGGCCTAATGGGCGTGGTGAGTATCCTCTCGCTCATCATTTCTAGCATTTGCATTGCAAGCTTGCTTAGCAACGAAACCTTCAAGCGCAAAAAGGAAATCGGGCTTTTAAAGGCGCTTGGGGCAAGCGGTTTGGCTATATATTTGCAATTCATCGCCGAAACCCTCGTCGTGTGCCTTTTCGCTTCGATTTTAGGGGCGAGCGCGGGATACTTAGCAAGCCAAATTATCGCACAGCAAATCTTTGGCTCATTTTTGGGCTTTGCTCTGCTAGTTTTGCCACTAAGCATTGCATTTGGGTTTGTAATCTGTCTAATCGGCTCGGTTTTGCCACTTCGTAGCGCGCTAAAACTGCCACCAGCGGAGGTTTTATATGGTAGAAAATAATAAATTTTATCGCACGATAGTCTTAAAAAGCATTTTTGCCAACTCTTTGCGCTCATTTGTGATTTTTATCGCAATCGCCCTTGGCTCGGCAGTTTGCGCGGCGTTTGTGAATATCTGGGCAGATATCGACAAAAAAGTCGCAGGAGAATTAAACTCTTATGGGGCAAATTTGATAATCTCGCCAAATTCCTCGCAGAATTTTATCATTAGCGAAGATGAACTAAGGGCGAAATTTCGTAGTATTCCAAATCTCAAAGCGCACAATAGCTATCTGTTTAAAAGTGCGAATTTAGGGGTAAATTCGGCTGTGGTAATGGGCGTGGAGTTTTCAAATTTAGCAAAAACAATGCCATTTTTGCAACTCAAAGAGGGCGAGCTAATCAGAGTGGATTTCGACGATAAAAACGCCCTAATCGGCGAGGATTTAGCCAAAATTTTAGGCGTGAAGCTTGGCGATGAAATCGGCATTTCTCCGCACTCTGGGAGCGCAAATTTCACTCACAAAGTCCGCATAAAGGGCATTGTTTTTGACGGAGGCAAGGAAGATGGCTTGCTTTTAATCTCGCTAAATTTGGCGCAAAATATCTTTAACGCCAAAGGCGAAATTAACTACGCCGAAGCGATTGTAGATAGCGATTTTAAGGGTCTTAGCGAAATTTCACAAAATTTGAGCGATGAGAAAATGAGCTTTAATGTCGTGGGCAAAGTATCCAAAACACAAGGCATAATCCTAGATAAAATCAAGCTTTTAATGCTACTAAGCGGTTTTACGATTTTAGCCATAACCTCGATTTGCATAAATACAAGCCTTAGCCAAGTCCTACTCTCTCGCATTAAAGAATTTGCCCTGCTTCGCGCAATCGGCGCAAACAGAGCCAATATCTTTCACATAATTTTGGGCGAAATTTTGCTTTTGTGCGTTAGCGGGGCAGTATTTGGCGCGATAATCGGGTATTTTTTAGCCATAATTTTGGGTCAAATTTTATTTTCTAGCGGAGTGGATTTTAGATTTATAGGGCTTGTAATGGCGGTGATTTTATCATTGATTTTCGCGCTTAGTGCGAGTTATTATCCCATAAAACGGGCGCTAAATCCAAATTTGGCAAATTTATTAAAGGAATAATATGGAAATTTTAAAATTTAATGGTATTTGTAAATATTTTGGCGATGTAAAAGCGCTAGATGACATTAGCTTTGGCGCGAAAAAGGGCGAGTGGGTGAGCATAATGGGTCCAAGCGGGAGTGGCAAAAGCACGCTTGTAAATATACTTTCTTTGATGGATAGCCCCACAAAGGGCGAGTATTTGCTAGGCGGAGATGATGCTAGCTCGCTAAATGAAGCGCAAATTTTAGAATTTCGTCGTAAAAAAATCGGCCTTGTTTTTCAGCAATTCCACCTCATACCATACCTAAACGCCATTGAAAATGTCATGCTAAATCAATACTACCACTCCTGTGTCGATGAAAAAAGTGCAAAAAGCGCGCTCGAAAGAGTCGGCCTAGCGCACAGGCTGGCGCATAGACCAAGCGAACTGAGTGGTGGCGAACAGCAGCGGCTTTGTATCGCGCGCGCCCTAATCAACGAGCCTGATATCATCATCGCAGATGAGCCTACGGGCAATCTAGACGAGGCGAACGAGGCTGTGATTTTGGAGCTTTTTAAGGGACTGCGCGCCGAGGGAAAGAGCCTCATACTCGTTACGCACAATGAAGAATTAGGCAAATACGCCGATAAAGTCGTGCGTTTAAGGCACGGAAAATTAGATAAGATCGAGGTTTTAAATGAAATTTAAAATTTTAAAATTTGCGCTAGGGCTAGCGTGCGCTTTAATGCTTGGTGCATGTGATGGCGAAAAACGCCATTTAGCCCTAAATGGCGAGAGTATCGCGACGAAATTTGATCCTAAAACTCGCTCTTTTATAGTCGGCGAAAACGACAAACCTGTGATTTTGTTTTTTTTCACGGCTTCGTGCGGGGCATGTGGGGCGCAAACCCCTATCCTAAATGAAATCCACGCCTCGCAAAAAGCCCTTGTAATCGGCGTTTTAGGCGGTGGCGGTGAGCTAGAAATAGATCTTAAAACCGCGCGCGAAAAAGGGGTAAAATTCCCTACGCTTAGCGCGCCAGCCTCTGTGAAATACCTATCAAATGTCGCTGGTGGGATATTTGGCACGCCAACCTCGCTTATATATGATAAAAACGGCAAAATGGTAAAAAAACTAATCGGCCTGTATCCAAAAAGTGCGTTTGAAAATGAAATTTAAAAATTTAGCCTAAATTCAGTAATTATTTAAATTTTTCCACTAGAATTAGTAACTTTTTTATTTAAGGATAAGAAAATGACAAACCGCATACTAATCGCGATTTTCGCCCTATTTAGCGCACTTTGCGCCGAGCCGTATAGCGCGTATTCAAACGACGCTATAATGAAAAAAAATCCTAATGGTGGTGCGAACCTCGACATCACCAAACTCTACGAATACTCCGACGCGCTGTGCAAGCATGCCTGCGAGTATCCGCTGAAATTTGACAGCGAGGACGAAGCCGAGCAAGGATACAACGACTCCGTGCTTATGGCGAGCGTTTTTGAATACATAAACAAAGAGATTATCACCGATAAAATCGACGCCAAAGACCGCACGCAATTCGATATGAAATTCGCCCAAATTTATGTATCCCAGCACAATTTCGATGTGCTGGGAGCCAAGGAAAAAGCCGACGCGATTTATGAGAGGATACTAGCGCGCGATAGCCAAAACGCCGAGGTTTTAACCACTTATGGCGAGTTTTTGCTAAATTCCACTCGCACAGACAAGGCAAAAGAAATTTTATCTCGCGCCACCGAACTTGGCGCAAAACGCCCGTATTTAGCACTCGCAGCAATCGAACTAATGAATCAAAACAACGCCAAAGGGATTGAGTATTTGGAGATTTACTGCGCCGAGTTTAAAGACGACGAAAAGGCCAAAACCACGCTCGAAGGCCTAAAATCAGGCGATATCATAATCGAAAAAATTGAGCGATAATTTTGGGCTAAATTTGCGAAATTTGGCGAATTTTAAAATTTGTCAAATTTGCAAATTTTAGCCAAATTTAGCCAAATTTCGCGCGCTAAGTTTAGAATTTATCGCGCGCGCCACGCAAAGAGCGCTAGCAAAGGCAAAATGCAGATTATATCCCCCTAGCATACCAGATGCGTCTATGCACTCGCCTGCAAAATACAGCCCGGGGATTTTCCTACTTTCACAATCCGCGCCTAGCTCGTCCGTGCAAACGCCACCCGCGCTAATTTCGGCCTTTTCAAAGCCAAAAGTGCCAGCAGGCGCAAACTCGTAAGAAAAAATTCGCGCGATTTTTTCTAGCTCTGCGGGGCTATATTTTGAGAAAATTTTATCCTGTAAATTTTGCGAGCGCAAAAACTCCAAAACAAAGCGTTTTGGTAAAAACGGCAAACTCGAAAGCTGTTTTTTCCCGCCATTTAGGGTTTTTTCTAGGCTTTGCATATTGTGATTTGGAGCGCAATTTAGAGTGATTTTGCCACTTCTCCAAAACAGCGACGCATTTAAAATCGCAGGTCCGCTAATGCCCCTGTGTGTAAATAGCGCCTCGCCTGCGATCTCGCGCCCTGCGAGCTTTGCGCGCACACCAAGGCTCACGCCACTTAGATTTTTGAACCAAAACTCGCTCTTTTGCACGCAAAGCCCCACGAGGGCTGGGCGAAATTTCTCGCACTTTATGCCAAAACTCTCCGCAAAGCTTAGCGCGCTATCACTTGCGCCAAGCGCCCTAAAACTAGGCCCGCCAGTGGCGATTATGATATTTTTGGCGCAAAATTTCTCGCCTTTAATGCTAAATAAATTAAAAATTTCGCCACTCTTTGAAATTTCGCAAATTTCGCAATTTGTGCGAATTTCGCAGGTTTTTTGCGCCATAGATAGTAGTTTTTGCAATACTGCGCGCGAGTGGTTTTTGCAAAAATACTGAGCGTTTTTTTCTAGCGAAAATTCCAAAGGCGCAAACACGCTCAAAAGCTCATCTACGCTTAGTCGGCGCAGTATTTGCGAGATAAAATTTTCATCTCCTAAATAATTTTTCACACTTAAATTTGCATTTGTGATATTGCACCGCCCACCACCGCTGGCTAAGATTTTGCGCCCTGCTAAGGCGTTTTTCTCCACAATCAAAACGCTTTTTGCACGCAAATTTATCGCGCTAAAAAGCCCAGCCGCACCCGCGCCCACAATAACCGCATCGTAAATCAAAATTTCTCCTATTTTTGGGCGCATTTTACTAAAATTTGCAAAATTGGGCAATAAATTTGGAGAATTTGTCTAAGCAAAATTTCAAAATTTCGCTAATATAAACCAAAAATTTCAAAGGGAAAAAATGATTTTAAAATCGATTTTTTGGTTTTTTGCTACGGTTTTGTTTTTGGGCGCGCTCGTGCTTTGCTTCGTGAAATTTCACCCTGTTTTTGGCGGAGTGCCAGATGAGATTTCTATGGCGAAAATCCGCGCCAGCAAGGCATACAACGGCAAAACCTTCGAAAACGCCCAGCCTACGGTGTTAGCGACCAGCGATAAAATGCCAAGCATGCTAAGCTGGCTTTATGATATGATTTTTACCCCAAAGGGCAAAAACCCATCGCGCGCGCTTCCTAGCGTGAAATTCGAGCCTAGCACCCTCAAAAACGGCGATTTTGTCTGGTTTGGGCATTCGAGTGTGCTATTTCGCATAAATGATTTAAATATCATCACCGACCCTGTATTTTACCGCGCCTCGCCGATTTTCGTGGGTGGCGCGCCATTTGCGTATGAGATAACGCCTAGGATTTCGGACCTGCCAGATAAGCTATGCGTGGTAATCAGCCACGATCACTACGATCACCTCGACATGCGCGCTATCAGGGAGATTGACGCCAAAGCAGAGCGCTATATCGTGCCTCTTGGCGTGCGCGCCCACCTGCTTCGCTGGGGCGTAAATGACGAGAAAATCACGGAACTGGATTTAGAAGAGAGTGCGCGCGTAAATGGCGTGAGCTTCACGCTCGAACGCGCTAGGCATTTTAGCGGTAGATTTCACAGAAATACCACGCTGTGGGGCTCATATGCGATTATCGCTGATGGGGCTAGGATTTTTTACGGGGGCGATAGTGGAGATGGCGAGCATTTTGCGCAAATCGCGCAAAAATACGGACGCTTTGATATCGCCATGCTAGAAAACGGCGCCTACAACCGCGCCTGGGCGCAGATCCACTCCATGCCAGAGCAAAGCGCGAAAAACGCCAGCGTGCTTGGTGCGCGCGCGATTTTGCCGATACACTGGGCGAAATTTGATTTGGCGTATCATAAATGGAGCGAGCCTATGGAGAGATTGGTGCGCGCTAGTAAGGAAGCTGGGGCGAAATACACTATCACAACACCGCTTGTGGGGGAAGTTTTCAACCTGTCAAATTTACCGCAAAACAGATGGTGGGAGAGTGTAAAATAGCGAAATTTGGCGTTAAATTTCGCTTTGAATTTTACTAGATTGCTTCGTCGTTTTACGCCTCGTAATGACAATAACAAGCAAATTTCAAGGCATTATTTTGCAAAATTTATGAAATTTTATAAAATCCGTCTTTTAGGGTGATTTTTTGAGAATTTAGCAAATTCGCTAAATTTGCCTTTGAGAGTTCGCTAAATTTAGCCTCTACATCGCTTAGGCTTTGGGGACGGCGAACTAGCATTGATAGGATTTCATCTTCGCTAAAATCGAGCTTTTCGTTATCATATTTTGGTTTTGCGACTATATTTACACTTTGATTTTTCAAAAATTTGCTTAAAAATTCTAGCCTCTCCAAGCTTACTGGCTTAGCGTTTTTAAACGCAGGCGGACGATCAATCGTACCTAAATCAATGCGAGCGGGATTTATTTTTTCAAGCACCGAATTTAGAGCTTCAAATTCGCTGGCAGTATCATTTAGTCCTGCAACAACCAAAATTTCAATAACTAATTCACCCCTAAATTCAGAGCTAAATTTAATCAAATTTGAGATAATTTCGTCCAAATTTACACTGCTATGCGGATTATCGATTTTTTTAAAAGTTTCACTAACCACGCTATCAAGGGAAAATTTGCAAATATCGCATTTCAAAAACGCTTCGTAATTTTGCGAAATTCTGCTTGAATTTGATAAAACTAGCAGTTTTTGTGGCAAATTTAACGCCTTAATCTCGCTTACAAGTTCGCCAAATTTAGGGTGCAGACTTGGCTCTCCGTTAGCCGTAAGCGTGATGACTTGGGTATTTTTAAATTTAGCCAAAGCCGTTTTTAGCTCATCAAGCACGGGCGAAATATCGCAAATCTCGCTCATCTGCGAAATAGGCTTTTTGGCTTTTAGCTCACAATAAGCGCAGTTAAAGTTGCATTGCTTCGAATTTGGACTTAAATCAATCCCAAGGCTCTGCCCAAAACGGCGAGAACTCACAGGACCGAAAATATATTTCATTTTCCCACGCTCATTTCATGCACTAAATTTATGAAATATTTCGCATTTTCCACAGGAATATCAGGCAAAATTCCATGCCCCAGATTAAAAATATGTGGGCGATTTTTCATAACTTCCAAAATCTGCGAAACGCCCTGTTTTATGGCATTTTTGTCATAAAGGCGGGTTGGCTCCATATTTCCTTGAAGCGTGTATTTCTGCCCAAGTTTTGCCGCAACTAACTCTATCGGAGTGCTCCAATCCACGCCAAAAACATCGAAATTACCGCTAATCTTATCCAAATATCCGCTAATGCCCTTTGGAAAGACAATAATCGGAATTTGCGGAAATTTCGCCTTTAAATAGTCGCAAATTTCTAAAATATACTTCCAGCTAAACTCGAAAAACGCGCTTTCTTCTAACGCACTCGCCCAGCTATCAAAAATCTGCACGGCATTTACGCCGTTTTTGATTTGATTTTCAAGGTAAAGTTTGGTCGCTTCGGTTACGCTTCGCAAAATCTCGTGCAAAAGCTCAGGGTTAGAATACGCCATTTTTTTGCAAATCGCGTAAGTCTTTGTCGTGCCGCCTTCGATCATATATGTCGCCACCGTCCAAGGCGAACCACAAAAGCCAATTAGCGCCTTATCATCGCTTAAATTCTGCCTTGTTAGCGCAACCGTATCATAGACATATTGCAGATTTTTCACGGCTTTTTCGGGACTTAAAGCCTTTAAATCTTCTAAGCTTTTCAAAGGATTTTTAAATTTTGGACCTTCCCCAGCTACAAATTCAAGCTCTAAGCCCATTTCAAGCGGAACAACCAAAATATCGCTAAATAATATCGCCGCATCGACGCCTAAAATCTCCACAGGTTGAATCGTAACCTCACTAGCCTTGCGAAAGTCCTTGCAAAGCTCCAAAAATCCGCCCACGCTTTTTCGCACTGCCATGTATTCTGGCAGATAACGCCCAGCCTGTCTCATCATCCACACAGGCGTATAAGGTGTCGGTTTTTTCAAACATGCGTCGATAAAAATCATCATTGCTCCTTAAATAGGCTAAATTTAGTAAAATTTGTAAAATTTAAAATGGGCGCTTTAAATTTGCGCCCGTAAATTTATTTGTTTTCTTGAAGTTCAATCCAATCAAGCGCGATTCTAACGGCATTTGTAGCCGCTCCGACGCGGATTTGATCGGCACTGCACCAAAGGTGCAAGATTTTATCATCATAAATATCGCGGCGAATCCTACCTACGAAAGTCTCGTTCGTATCGGTAGCGACGATTGGCATAGGGTATTTTTTCTCGCTTGGATCATCGCAAAGCACGACGCTTTTTGCGTTTGCTAAAATTTCGCGCACCTTTTCAAGCGTGAAATCTTGTTTAAATTTAATCGTAATCGCCTCGCTGTGGCTTCTCATGACAGGCACACGCACGCAAGTGGCGGCTACTGGGAAGTTTTTGTGCAAGATTTTTTGTGTTTCATTTACCATTTTTAGCTCTTCTTTGGTAAAGCCATTTTCGTTGAAAACATCGATATGAGGGATTACATTCATTGCGATTTGGTGAGCGAAAACCTTTGGTTCGCACTCATCAAGCTTAAAGGCAAAAAACGCTTGAAGCTGTTCGACTAGCTCGCTCATACCCTCTTTACCTGCGCCACTTGTGGCTTGGTATGTGCTCACATCTACGCGCTCGATATCAAATGCGTCGTTTAGTGGTTTTAGGATTTGCACCATTTGGATAGTTGAGCAGTTTGGATTGGCGATGATTCCTGTTTGCTCCCATAGCTCGATATCGCCAGGATTGCACTCAGGCACCACGAGAGGGACATCATCTTGCATTCTAAAATGACTAGTATTGTCGATTACCACTGCGCCACTAGCTGCTGCAAGTGGTGCGAAATGCGCTGAAATACTGCCACCTGCGCTAAAAAACGCAATATCAATCTCGTTTTCTTCAAATGTAGTATCGGTAAGCTCTTTTACCACATACTCTTTGCCCTCAAATTCTACGACCTCGCCAGCCGAGCGTGCGCTAGCTAGTGGCAAAATATCTGCTACTGGGAAATTTAACTCAGACAAAACTCTAAGTATCTCTTCGCCAACAGCGCCTGTTGCGCCAACGATTGCGATGTTATATCTATTCATCACCCTCTCCTTGTATGATTTGATTTTCGCTATTTTCTAAATTTAGGCTCTCGCCACCATTTTCTTCACCCACTTCGCCCTCATCATCGCTTTCTGCTTTCGGGCAAGTAGCGATGCTTACCACATCATCGCCCTCGACATTTACCACGATGACGCCACTTGTGTTGCGTCCGGCCTTGCGTATGCTTTGGATATCTGTGCGAATCATCTTGCCACTTGTGGTTAGTGCCATGAGATCCATTTCCTCATCGACCATTACTACGCCTACCAAATCGCCGGTGCGGTTTGTGAGCTTCATGCAGATTACGCCCTTGCCACCGCGGTTTGTGAGGCGATATTCGCTAGCTGTGGTGCGTTTGCCAATACCTTTTTGGCTCACGCTTAAAATTTCTAAATTATCATTTAAAATAAATGTCGCACCAATCACCTCATCGCCAGCTTCTTTAAATTTAAGCCCTCTCACGCCTCTGGCTACGCGTCCCATTTGGCGAACCTTGCCAAGTTTAAATTTAACGCACATACCCTTTTTAGTAGCGATGAAAATCATATTTTCGTTGATTTCGCTGCTGTTTTCATCTAAAATTTCGCTCTCAACTTCTTCGATTTCTTGCGAAATTTCTAAATTTTGTCCATTTTCATCATCGCTCTCAATCGGTGCGCTCTCGCCTGCCTCATTTGGCACGATTAGCGCGGTTACTAGCGCGTCATCATCATCTAGGCTAATAGCCCTTACGCCAAGTGAGCGGATATTTGAAAACGCGCTTAAATTTGTGCGTTTTACGATACCATTTTTGGTGAAAAATACTAGCGATTTGCTATCTGAAAAATCGGTAGTCGGGATTATCGCCATGATTTTTTCATCGCCTACGAGTTTGATTAAATTTACAATCGCCTTGCCTTTGGCTGTGCGTGAGCCCTCTGGGATTTTATAGACTTTGAGCCAGTAAAGCTGTCCGCGGTCTGTAACAAACATAAGCGTATCGTGGGTATTGCTAGTAAAGAAATTTTCGATGAAATCATCGTCGTATGTAGTCACTGCTACCCTGCCCTTGCCACCTCTTTTTTGCTTCTCGTAAGTCTTGCTTGGCACGCGTTTGATATAGCCTCTATGCGTGATAGTTACGACCATATTTTCGTTTGGTATAAGATCCTCGATATCGATATCATCGTAGTCATCGACGATTTCAGTAATGCGCGGGCATTTAAATTTGTCTTTGATTTCAAGTAGTTCGTCCTTGATGATTTGCTCGATTAAATTTTCGGATTTTAGGATATTTTCAAGGCGTGAAATTTCGACCAAAAGCTCTTTTAACTCGTTTTCGATTTTTTCGCGCTCTAAGCCAGTTAGCTTGCTTAGCCTCATATCCAAAATCGCGTTTGATTGAAGCTCGCTTAGGCCAAATTTAGCCATTAAATTTTCCCTAGCTATCGCAGTATCGGCTGAATTTCTAATGATTTCGATCACTTCGTCGATATTATCAAGCGCGATTTTAAGGCCTTCTAAAATGTGCGCCCTAGCGCGCGCCTTTTGAAGCTCGAAAATCGTGCGTCTAATAACGACGGTTTTTCTGTGATTTAAGAAAAGTTTAAGTAGCTCGATTAGCGAAAATACCTTTGGCTCTTTGCCGTCAATTGCGAGCATAATTACGCCAAAAGTGCCCTCCATAGTGGTTTGTTTGAAAAGATTATTTAGCACGATATCGCTCATAGCGTCGCGTTTGAGCTCGATTACGACGCGAATTCCCTCGAAATCGCTCTCATCGCGCACTTCGCTGATACCATCGATTTGCTTATCTTTGACCAAATCCGCGATTTGCTCGATAAGGCGGGCTTTGTTTGTCTGATATGGAAGCTCGTCGATGACGATGACATCTTTGTTGGCCTTTTTTTCGATATGCGTTTTGGCTCGCAGTTTAATCCTACCACGCCCAGTGCGATAAGCATCAATTATGCCTTTTTTGCCAAAAATAAGTCCGCCAGTTGGGAAATCTGGACCTTTGATGTATTGCATGACCTCTTCAAGGCTTGCGTTTTTATTGTCGATTAAAAGCAAAAGCCCATCTACAAGCTCATCAAGGCTGTGTGGCGGGATATTTGTCGCCATACCCACAGCGATACCGCTCGATCCGTTTAAAAGCAAATTTGGCACGCGCGCAGGAAGCACATCAGGCTCACTTAGGCTCTCATCGTAGTTTGGTATGAAATCAACCGTCTCTTTGTCTAAATCTTTCAAAAGCTCTTCGGCTAGTGGCGTCATTCTAGCCTCTGTATAACGCATAGCAGCCGCGCCATCGCCGTCAATCGAGCCGAAGTTTCCCTGACCATCGACGGTTGGAATTCTCATAGAAAAGCTTTGTGCCATACGCACTAGCGCATCATACACCGCTGTATCGCCGTGTGGGTGGTATTTACCAATGACATCGCCTACAATACGCGCTGATTTTTTATATGGTTGGCGAGAGCTAACTCCAAGGTCGTTCATAGCGTATAAAATTCGCCTATGCACGGGCTTCAAGCCGTCTCTGGCATCAGGTAAGGCGCGACCTATGATAACGCTCATCGAATAGTCTAAATAGCTTGTTTTTATTGATTCTTCAACATCTATGTCTATGATTTCTTGTGTGTCAAAAATACTTTCTTGCATATCTTTCCTTATTGCAAATTTAAACTTTTGATTTTAGCAAAAAAACCTTTTGAGTAACCTAAAATTCGCGTAAATTTGCTTAAATTTGTGCATTTGCCAAAACTATGCCAAAAACCACTCTAAATCCAGCCTTTTTTAAAACCTCCCTAGCCTCCAACATACTAAGCCCGGTTGTAACGATATCATCGACTAAAATCACAGGAAATTTTGGCTCTTTTGTAATTTTATAATCGCGCCTGTGTTTTAGGCGAAATTCCAAGGACTGACCTGCGTATTTGACCTTGTTTTGGGCTTTAATCACGCCATAAGCTGGCGTTATTTCGCGCGATTTTAGCGCGCGGGCTAAAACGGCAGTATGCGAAAAACCCGAGCTGATATCATCATCTAGCGGAACGGCTTGAAATTTGAAATTTGGGATTTCGCGCGTGATATTTGGCAAATTCTCATCTAAAAAAGCCTTAAATTCATTTGGAAATTTCGCTAGACTAAATTTAGCCAAGCGCGATAAAACCGCGCTTCCGTGCAAATGGTGCTTGGAGAGGATTAAATTTTTAACCTCCGAGTATCCGTAATAATAAAATACTACGAAATCCTCCACCACACGCGCGTTTAGGCGGTTTTGCGAGAGGGTGTGCGCACAAGAGGCGCAAAAAAGGCGCAAGGAAAATGCGCCACAATTAATGCAACGCATTTAAAATTTATAGCGAAGAGACGATTTGATCGGCTGATTTTTTGATGATATCTCTTAGCATACTTTCGACGAAAGGCTCCATTGTGCGGGCATTGCGAAGGGCTGCAAACTCGCTTTGATCTTGGGCTACGCGCTTAGTAATCGTTCTGGTGCCATTTACGATAGTGATGAAAACTTCGGCTTTTGCGCTCATATTTTGTTTAGAATACCCCTCGATTGCAGCATTTAGGGTTTTGATATCCACGCTTATTGTAGCCCCACCTGCGCCTATGGCTACGCCACGCGCGCCAAGCTCAGTTTTAAGGGCGTTTTCGAACCACGAACTCAAATCTGTTTTAAGCAAAACCTCGTCGATTAAATTTCCGCTATTATCGTTGATTGTGCCGATAATTAGGGTATTTTGGCGAGAGTCTTTGATATTTAGCTCGCCAGCGCTTTTGGTTTTTGGAGCTGGCGCAGCAGCAGAAATATATGGACTAAGCCCCAAAACAGGCGTATTGCTCGAACACCCTGCGATTAAAAGTGCAAAGATTGCGACAAAAATTGATTTCATTTTGATCCTTTTTTGAAAAATTTGGCGTAATATAGCGATAAATTTTAAATTTATAGTTTTTTTTGTATTATTAAAGGTTTTAAATCAAGGAGAAATTTTGCAAGCACTCGCACTAAAATACAGACCCAAAAACTTCGACGCCCTAATCGGACAAAACGCAATCGCAAGCTCCCTAGCGCACGCACTCGATGGTGCAAGACTAGGGCATGCGTATCTTTTTAGCGGACTTAGAGGCTCTGGCAAGACCTCGACCGCGCGTATTTTCGCCAAAGCCCTGCTTTGCGATCACGGACCCACTTCGAAGCCTTGCGAGAGTTGCGATAACTGCATCATGGCAAACGAGGGTCGCCATATCGATATCATCGAAATGGACGCCGCAAGCCACCGCAAAATCGACGATATCAGGGAGCTAATCGAGCAGACCAAATACTCCCCGGCTAGTGCGAGATTTAAAATTTTTATCATTGACGAGGTTCATATGCTTACCAAAGAGGCTTCAAACGCCCTTTTAAAGACGCTTGAAGAACCGCCTGCGTATGTGAAATTTATCCTAGCCACCACAGACCCGCTCAAACTACCAGCGACCGTACTTTCGCGCACGCAACACTTCCGCTTCAAACCAATCGCCCAATTAGCGATTATTTCGCACCTTGAAGCGATTTTGCAAAACGAGGGTATTTCTTACGAAAACGGCGCGCTCAAAATCCTAGCTAGAAGCGGTTCTGGCTCACTCAGGGATACTCTCACGCTTTTAGATCAAGCCATAATTTATAGCGAAGAAAATGTCACGCAAACCGCAGTAGCCGATATGCTGGGGCTCCTAGATCCCGCCAAAATCAATGAAATTTTAGAAATCGTTTTGCGCCAAGACCGCGTGGGCGCTATCGAAATCGTCAAAGAGATCGAAAACTACAACGCCGAGACCATAATCGACGAAATGATTGCAAATTTAAAAGAGAAATTTTTGCGAAATGATACCAAATTTAGCATGCTAATTTATGAGCGATTTTTCCGAATTTTAGCCGGCGCAAAAAGCATGCTAGGCGTGAGTTCGGATAATACTTACTCGCTTTTGATGATGATATTTTTGATGATGGAAGCTGTAAATTTGCAAGAAATCGACGAGTTAATCGAAATTTCAAAATCCATTGGTGATAGCGGTGCAAGCGGGGCAAATTTGGGCTCTGCGCCAAATTTTGCTACGCCAAAAAGCGCGCAGGCAAATGCAAATTTCAGCGCACCACGAAATGCGCCAAATTTAACGCAAAATTCAGCGCAAAATCCAGCCCCTGCGAAAAACAGCACTAGCCAAAATTTAAACGATTTAGAGCAAAAAGTAGCGCAAAAAACAGGCGCAGATACGCTAAGTGCGAATTCGGCGTATGATAAATTTCTCTCAAATTTATACGATAGAAGCTACGAGCTGGGCGAGAAATTTGATAATTGCATTGAATTTGTCAAATTCGAAAACTCCACTTTGTATCTGATTTCTCGCGCCAAAAACGAGGACAAAGAGTATTTGCGCGCCGCGTCAAAGGCGATAAATAGCGTTTTGAAAATGACTTTTGGCGAAAATGCTAAAATTTCAATCACCCAAAATGCCCCACTTCGCGAGGCGGAGCCAAAGCCGAATTTGGCAACCCCGCCAAAGGATTTACCCAAGCCAAATTTGCTAAATCAGACAAATTTGAGCAATTACGAAATCAGCACCGAAGTAGCCAAGCCTGATATGCAAAAAACTAAAAACGAGCTTGCCAAACTTGCAAGCGAGGCTGTGAGCAAAGAAGAAATTTTAAAAACTGAGCTTGCAAATCTTTTCGGCGAACCGAGTAAAATCGTAGAAAATTAGCTTAAATTTATCAGCTTTGGTGTAAAATTAGGGCTCATCTTATCACAAAGGCAAAATATGCGTGGCTATAAAATCGTATCAGGAAGTGCCAATCCTGACTTCGCAAAAAAAATCTCAAAATACCTATCCCTGCCACTTAGCGAGTGTTCTATCAAGACATTTAGCGACGGCGAGATTAGCGTGCAAATCGGCGAAAGTGTGCGCGGTAAGGATGTTTTCGTCATACAACCGACCTGCGCTCCGGCTAACTCAAATTTAATGGAGCTTTTAATCCTAAGCGACGCGCTAAAAAGATCGAGCGCTAGATCAATCACAGCCGTGGTGCCGTATTTCGGATACGCTAGACAAGACCGCAAGGCAGCCCCAAGAGTGCCAATCAGCGCCAAACTCGTCGCAAATATGATGCAAACAGCGGGCATTGATAGAGTGGTGACAATGGATCTGCACGCTGGGCAAATTCAGGGATTTTTCGATATTCCAGTAGATAATTTATATGGATCTTTGGCGTTTTTGGACTATTTCAAAAACAAAAATTTAAAAAACCCTATCATCGCTAGCCCAGATGTCGGCGGTGTGGCGCGCGCAAGATCCTTTGCTAAAAAGTTAAATTTGGATATGGTTATTGTAGATAAAAGACGCGAAGAAGCCAACAAAAGCGAAGTTATGAATATCATCGGCGATGTAAATGGCAAAGATGTGATTTTAATCGACGATATGATCGATACAGCCGGCACTATCGTCAAAGCCGCCGCTGCGTTTAAAGAAAGGGGTGCTACTAGCGTTATGGCGTTTTGCACACACGCGGTTTTAAGCGGACCAGCTTATGAGAGGCTAAATGAGGGCGCGCTAGATGAGCTAATCGTCACAGATACGATTCCGTTGCGCCAAGAGTGCGATAAAATCAAAGTCATCTCGGTAACATCGCTATTTGGCGAGGTTATCCGTCGCGTATATCACGACGAGAGCGTAAATAGCCTTTTTGGTTAAAATTTATACTAGAAATTCTTTAAATTTACCCACATTTGCCGTGAAATTTAAATTTTATTTTAAAATTTCACGGTAAAATTACTCCTAATATCTTTTTAAAAAAAACTAAAATTTCATTTATAGGAGTATATAATGAAAAAGTTTTTACTTTTATCACTTGGCTGTGCATGTGCATTTGGTGCCTCTTTGCAAGAAATTCAATCAAGCAAAAAGGTTAAAATCGGTGTGCGAGAAAATCTGCCTCCATTTAGTTCGCAAGTAAATGGGCAGAGCGAGGGGTTCGAGGTATCTTTGGCCAAAGAAATCGGCACAAAGCTAGTAGGAAGCGACGGCTCAATCGACTTAGTAGTCATCGAGGCAAAAGACAGACTTCCTATGCTTAAAAACGGCGATTTAGACCTAGTGGTCGGCAACTTTTCTGCCACACCAGCGCGCGCCAAGGAAGTGGATTTTTCAGTGCCATACCTAGCAGATGTGCAAGTCGTAGTCACCAGAAAAGCTGACGGAGTTACAAAACTATCTGATTTAAAGGGCAAAAAAATCATAGTCCAAAAGGGTACCACAAGCGATGATTGGCTCAAAACAAATGCACAAAAATATAGTTTTGATGTTTCTTACTGCGAACATGGCGTAGAGTGCGCGGAAAAAATGCTATCAAACGAAGTCGATGGCTACATGCACACAAATATCACAGCCGCCGCAGTTGTGATGAATAATCCTAGCTTAGAAACTGGCGTCAAAAGCGTAGGCGAGATAGATTATATCTGTGTGGGCGCGCAAAAAGGCAACGCAGAGCTTGTAAATTTCGTAAATAACGCGATTATTGAGCTAACAAAGGCGGAGTTTTTCCAACACGCATACACCGATACTTTCGAGAAATTTTACAAAGGCAGTATCGATAAAAAATACCTTCTGCTAGACGATTTCCTTAGCAATTTTTAAGCTAAATTCTACTTTATAAGTCCAAATTTGGGCTTATAAATTTCCCTGATTTGTCATTTGCAAGCAAACGCAGCTAACATGCCAATCCATGGGATTTTCATTGACTTTTAATTTGTCATTGCGAGCCGTGCTTGCACGGCGTGGCAATCTACGACTTTAAAATTCCTTGCGCCAAATTTGCTGTCATTGTGAGCCCAGCGTTGCAATCCAGGGAAATTCAAACAAATTTTACCCTCGCAAAATTCCCACATGACAAATTAGGCGAAATCCGGGGCAGTATTCCTCAAAGAGCCAAATTTTAATCAATCTTCAAAACACTTAAAAACGCCTCGCTAGGCAAATTCACCTTGCCGATAGCCTTCATGCGCTTTTTGCCCTCTTTTTGCTTTTCGAGCAACTTGCGCTTGCGCGTGATATCGCCACCGTAGCACTTGGCGGTTACATTTTTGCCCATGGCGCGGACATTTTCGCGGGCGATGATTTTGTTGCCAATACTAGCCTGAATCGCCACCTCAAAAAGCTGACGCGGGACGATTTCCTTCATCGCTTTTACCAAATCCCTGCCCTTAGACTGCGCCTTTTCTACCGGCACGATGATAGAGAGCGCATCGACAGCCTCGCCAGCGACGCGAATATCGAGTTTGACCAAATTTCCGCGCCTATAATCGCTAGGCTCGTAATCGAAACTAGCATAGCCTTTGGTGCAGGATTTGAGTTTGTCGTAAAAATCCATAATAATCTCATTTGTCGGCACATCGTATTCGAGCAAAACACGCTCTGGCGTGATATAGTCCATTTTGGTCTGCACGCCACGGCGAGAATTTAAAAGCGTGATTAAATTCCCCAAAAATTCACTCGGCGTAATGATTGTAGCGCGCACATAAGGCTCTTCGATATGATCTATATAGTTTGGCTCAGGCAGTTCGCTAGGGCTGTGGATTCGCTTGATAGAGCCGTCTGTGAGATAGACCTCATAAGTAACAGTCGGCGCAGTAGCGATGAGATCGAGGTTAAACTCGCGCTCCAAACGCTCTTTGACAACCTCCATGTGAAGCAAGCCCAAAAACCCCACACGAAAGCCAAATCCAAGCGCAAGCGAGGTCTCAGGTTCGTAGCTAAGTGAGCTATCATTTAGGCTGAGCTTATCTAGCGCGTCGCGTAGCTCTTCGAATTTATCGGTTTCGACGGGGTAAATTCCAGCAAACACAAAAGGTTTTGCCTTTTCAAAGCCACCGATTGGCTGGGAAGCTTGGTTGCGATAGAGCGTAATCGTATCGCCGACTTGCACATCGCTGACATTTTTTAGCCCCATTACTACGATACCGACCTCACCGCTTCGCACGGCGTTTGTTTTAATCGGCGCAAGAGGGTTTGGATACATGAGCCCTAGCACCTCGTGACGACCGCCAGTGCCCATGACATAGACCTCATCGCCCTTTTTGACCACTCCGTCATAAATGCGCACAAGGGCGAGTGCGCCAAGATAGTTATCAAACCAGCTATCATAAATAAGTGCTTTTAATGGCTTGTTTTCATCGGTTTTAGGGGCTGGGATTTTCGTGATAATCGCCTCTAATAGCTCTTTTATGCCCTGCCCAGTCTTCGCGCTTACTTCGATTGCCTCTGAACAATCAAGTCCGATTATATGCTCGATCTCGTCCTTGACGCGCGTAGGATCTGCCGATGGAAGGTCGATTTTGTTTAGCACAGGGATAATTTCTAGGTTGTGTTCGAGTGCGATATAGACATTTGCGATAGTTTGAGCCTGCACGCCCTGACTGGCATCGACGACAAGTATCGCGCCCTCGCAGCTAGCCAGACTTCTGCTCACTTCGTAGCTAAAATCCACATGGCCTGGGGTGTCGATGAGATTTAGGACATATTTTTCGCCACCAAGCTCGTATTCTAGGCGCACGGATTGGGCCTTGATAGTGATACCGCGCTCTTTTTCGATATCCATAGTATCCATGATTTGCGAGCTCATTTGACGATCTTCGACCGCCTTACACTCGCTGATTAGTCTGTCTGCAAGGGTGCTTTTGCCGTGGTCTATGTGGGCAATAATGCTGAAATTTCGTATATTTTTCAAATGTCTTCCTAATTTAAATTTTACTATTTTTTTAAATTTGATTAAATTTAAAAAAGCCTAGCACCAAGGCTAGGCTTTAAATTTTAACTGGTGTGAAAGTTACCAGTTAATGCGGTTGTTGCGGTATGATCGTCCTTCATCATTACTTTCGACGCTATCTCCAGAAGCACTAGTATCATTACCACCGACGAAGTTACCTACATTATCTTCGCCACCTTTGATAGTGCCTTCACCGCCCCAAGTGCCATCAAGTCTAAATCTAACCTCGATAGGATTATAGTATTGTCTTACACCACTATATCTATAAGCATACTCTGAATCGCTTGGTGCGTCATCTATATATACTTTATAGCCATGAACTCCATTATCTGGCGTATAAATAAGCCATGGATTTGTTAGTATCCTAATCGTATCGCTTCCTCTGGTAGCAGAAGTAACAGATATAGTCTGAACTCCGTCTTTAAATTTTTCTCCATTATTTTTGCCAGAAGGTGTTATGGTTGCCTTACTAGTAGCATACCTAGACACAAAAACATCGGCTATATTGCTAGCGTCAATTGTGGAAAGCTTGTTTATAACAAAACCTCCCCCCATAGTTTCATATTCGTTCGCATCTTTAAGGGCTTTAAATATATTGCTGCTAGGTTTTAAAAGCTCATAAGTAGTATTAGGAGCTAGTAAAGTAGAGCAATCGCCTTCGCTCTTAGGACAATACAACGCCTCTTTAATATCTATTTTTTCATTAGTTTTTACTGATGGGCGTTTGATAGCGCTACCATTATCTACATCGTATGATTTGCCATATATGAAATATGCATAGGTGCCAGTTCCACTAGGCAAGGCTGCAACACCACCAAGACTTTTTGCATAATCAGCGAAATTCTCGACTTTCATCTCTCTAACGCCACCCATTGGCTGTTTAGCAGATGAAATCTCGGTAGTTGCATAAGGTATAGTTGCATAATCTTTCTTGAATTTAGCCGGCAACATAGATGCTTTATCATCTATAAATTTAAAATTGCTTAGACTAAAATCAGTCGGATAAATCACCAAAGGCAAATGCGGACTTTTTTGCATTCTATCGAAGTTAAAAAAGATAGTCGCACTAGGTGTTTGACCCTCTTTAAACGCACGAGACATCAAGATGAAATCTGGTTGTTTTGGATTCAAATACACGCCAGTTTTATTGCCATTAGAATCTTTTTTGTGGATAAAACCACTATTTAAACTCTTATCAGTATAGAAGCTAATCGCAGCACTTAAAGGAAATGCTTTTCTATCAGTAGCGTCTTCTGATCTCGTTCCAGCTGCGCCTTGACTTTTGGTATTAAATTTATAACATCTACTATCATAATTTGCGCTAGCTATACAAACATCATCGTTAAAATACTGCGTTCCACTAGGAATTTTGACCTCAAAATTAGGTTTGTCTGGATATGGTTTATAATCTATCTCGCTAGGAGTAGTCAATGCGGTTTGTCCTTTGATACAACGAGCATCGGTAGAGTTTGTAGCACAATCGTAATCAAATCCTACACTAAGCTCCATATCGCTAGCGAAACCACACAATGGCTGCATGGCCTTTCCTGATTCTGCTTCGTATGCTCTTCCGTCATAAAGTGTAGCAATGACATCGCTATATACTTCATCACTCAAATATACCTTAGCATTTGCCTTTATCATAGCCAACTCGCTCAACTGGCTAGTAACAGCTTTGTTTTTATCTGAGTCCGCAAGGGTTATAGTGACATTATTATCACCATAATAATCTATCGTTACATCATCTTCAACTTCTACTGAGTTAAAGTATGTAAAGCGGGTTTGATTTAGGTTTGAAACAACACCATTTGTATAATTACCTGCAAGCACAGAAGCGTTAGCATCGTAGCTACTTGCATTTTTGAGTTCACCATCTTCGACAAACTTCCAACCAGCTCCATTTAAGCCGTTTTGCAATCCGATAGATGATATCTCAATGCGATCTGGTTTATATCTCAAAACCAATCCCAAGCTCTCATTGCTATCTTTTTTCTCGGCTCGTTTTATACTGATATCACAACCTACTCTACCTGTGCTATCAGGTTTATTTGTAGCAGAGTCGATGATACATTTAGTTCCCCAATACTTATCATCGCCGTCTTTTCTCTCATCATAGGTTTGATCACCATTTTTATCAGTCCATGAGTTGTCATAAACATTTACTAGCACATCACCGACATTGTAGTAGTTAAAAATTTGACCTTTTAGGCTAGATTTACTTGCATCAGAATATAGCGTTTCGGTAGTCAATACTGCCGCTACATCTGCTTTTTCATTTGGCGCCAATTTACCTTGCACTATTAAATCATTTGTGCCAAATCTGCTTTCTATCTTAGCAGCACCCTCTGAGAGATTTACACTTTTTACACCAAAATCTGCAAGCAAAGAAATAGCATCTTTATCCCAAATTTTGTCATAATTAGTATAAAAATCTTTGCCATTGACTTTACAACCAGTATCTATTTTACCGAAATCATTATCTATCTCGTCAGTCTCTTTTTGTTTTTTCACCAACATAGTCAAATCATCTATCGTATATTTTCCGTCCTCAAATTTGAAGCCAGAGTAAAGTGAGCGAGTATTACACTCTGTGCCAAGTGTAGATTTGACACCGGTTCTATCTTGCAATTCTTTTTCTACATAGTAAGCCTGACCAGATACAACTCCATAACAATCATTAGAGATAAACGGTTTTAGGTATGTTTTTTGCTCTCTAAATGCCACATTTGCATTTGCTTCATCTACGCTTAATGATTTAATCGTATAGCTGTTTCTTTGAGCAAATCTTTTTTCGCCTAAATTGCCACCTAAGACTGCATTATAGTTAGGCACCGGGTTACCTTTATAGCTTCTTGCATAAAATACTTCGGTTAATACATCATCATTATCTGAATATTTACCACCTACGCGTAAATCACTAGTGTGACTACCAGCCAAAGCCTCAGTGATATCACCGTCTTTATCAGGATCGACCAGTTTAGCATATTTGCTAGTTTTATCCATATCGACTTCGAAATATGCAGGTCTGATTACAAAGTGATCACTATCGCATACATGGAAAGACCCATCTGGCGACATTTCAGTTCCGAAATATGATCTCGCACTATCCAGCTCAGCTACAACAGCATTTTTTTCTTTTTCAAATTCTGCTCTTTCCTCGCTCGGAGTATTGCCTGTCATAGTATCCGCAAGCCACGCTAACTCTAATCTGCGTTTTTTAGCTTGGGCTTCCTCTACTGTCCTAGCACGATATTCAGATAGCCTAATCCTAAATCTATCTAAATTATACTCGTCCAAAATAGCCCTGACACTATCAGGTATATTCGCATCTTTATCTATATATTTCTCATACAAGCTCTCGATTTGATATCTCTTATAATACTCTGTTGAATTTGTTATCAGCTCAGCTTCGGCATTTGGATTATCTACTGGATTATAATTATATAGTGCAGTAGCATTCATATCGAGCTTATCAAAGTCATTGTTAAGAGTTAGACCCCTAGGTCTATAACTAAACATAAATGTAACACCACCGAAAGCATCTTCAAACTCAATTTTTTCGAGTGGAACTACTTTTTTCCCTGTTCTTGTTTGTTCCTCTTTAAATCCTGTTTTGTAGTTAAATAACCTTTCATTCTCGCCATTTACCTTAAATGGTAACTTGTCATTATCGGTTATGTATTTACAACCACTGCCAGTTCTGATAGCCGAAAGATACAAATCACCAGGAAGCTCGAAGTCTTGCAAGCTACCGTCAAGATCACCAGTCTTACATTCACCAGGCTTATCTCCTGGCACACACATTCCCCATACATTACCTATTTTTTTATACCTCCTTGCGCGGCATTTACCATTAACTTCTTCAAAAAGCTTCTCGTAGTTCGCACATATATCAAAATCCTTTGACTCATAGTTACATTTACCATCTGCGTCTTTGCTGACACAATACTCATCAAAGATATCATTGATATCTGGCTTAAATATCATATTTACTTTAAATGGCGACTCGGCTATTTGAGTAAATAATCTATCGTCTTGGGCGAGAGTTTTGTTTTTATCAGTATCACTGCACTTATCTTTGCCCTCGCAATGATCTTTGAAATTTTGATTTACCACTTTAAGACCATTTAGAAGCACGATTTTTACATTTTTTTCTCCCTCTTTGCAACGATTCATTATAGCAGTAGGTCCTACTACTGGCTGACCAGCTATCTCCATAGTATATCCCACTGTATAGCGGATAGGCGTATATGTAAATGTCCTACCAACCGTAGCATTGTATTCCAAAAATACAGATTCGCCTATTTTTAGCTCACCACCGACTGGCTCAGTTCCTGATAAACTACCAGCGCCACGACCTACATAAAATTTAAGCTGATTATCTCTTAAAGAATTTAGCTGTTTTCCTGCATATACCGTATCAGTTACATCAGGGGTTCCACCAGCAGCTCTTTTTGCCTGAGTAGAGTATGCACCAAGTGTATTATCTTGCAAGAACCTAAACTCCCTTCTGCCATCTAGACTAGCACCTTCTACTGGGACATTGTTTATACCAGATGAATTTGGCACATAGGTATTGCTTCTACCAGTATCTACTCTCACCCATACACCTTTTGCAACATTACCTTCATCACTTTTTTTATTTCTAATCTCGGTTCTATAATACAAATTCTCGCCAGTTACGACAGTTACATCCTCTACTTTTCCGACATTATTCTTAGGTGTGCCATCTTCGTTATAAAATCCCAGCCAACCAGCCGTATCATACATTTTTTGCTCATAGCATAGTTGTGGAATATATAAATCAACAGACATTCCGATAAACGGGATAAAGGCGCGTTCGTGCCAACCACTGTTTCCTCGAAATTTGACTTTTCTTACATATGCCCTTAACGACAAAGATTTTTGTCCATTTTTAAGAAATTTACTCTCGCTAGTGCTTGAAATATCGTATTCATCTAAATCGAAACCTTGATTATAGTTTCCATTACGATTTTTAATGCCAGAAGTTGAATCTTCAATCGTATAACCCTCAAATACATACTTACCATCATCGCCGACATTATACTTTGATTTTGTTCCGTTAAGCGGACTTCCTCTAAACGGATTAGACGGATTTCTTAGTCTTGATTCAGGCTTATCCTCCATATTAAATTTACCTGGTTCTCTTGATACATATAAACCCTCTTTTATCGCATTCTCTTCGTCATCCATATAACCCCACTCAGCACCACCAGAAGCCCAGATTATCTTACCTTGCACCGGACCACTTTCCGGAGTATAAAAACCACTTAATGTAAAATCGACCGTAACATCTGGAACATCACCAGTTGGTTGAATCTCCCCATAGCCATCATACAAAGTAACATTTTTAGCTTTGTAATACAAATCCAGCTCTTTTTGCGTCAACAACCCTGTTTGTTTTGCCTCTTCTCTGGCTTTCATAGTCTTATCATAGACTAACGCTACATACCAACCGCCAAAAGGCAACTGGTGGTTAGCTTGCATGGCGTCCATAAAGCCACCTTCGTAAGTATGGGCATCGTTAGCATCCGCTCTTGACCACACTTGGTTACCAGATTGATCACCTGGATAATCGTGAGTTGGATTGATATTCGTAGCTCTTACATTTCCTACACTGATATCGAGATTTGTAGTGCCGTCTATGAAATTTTCCCTTACTTCATTAACGATATCAATAGCACAGATATAGTTCATATTGAATCTTTGGTTTTGAGCATGTGTGGTAAAAAAAGATGAGTTATAAGAAAAAATTCCTTGGCAAACACCGCCATTTTTTTCTATTGCATTAATCTTGTCTTTTTGTGTCTTATCGACAGTAAGATCATAAACTTTGTTTCCGACCTTTAATTTTACATCTTGGTAACCTTTTATTTCATCAATTTCAAGAACTTTTGGCAGTCTATTACAAGGTTTCCCTTTTCCTGCGGCTTTTGCTTTATCGTTTTCATCACAATTCATATTACCAAAACTATCTGTCAAACTATTGTCTGGAAATAGATTGCCAAACCAATAAAGTCGAGCAAAGGTTATGTCTTCTTTTTTAACACCTTTTGGAAGTTTAATAGTATCTGTGGTGCTGTTGCTTCCCTTAGTTCCAGGCACTGCACCATCATTAATAAACTTGGCTTTCCATGAATTATCAGGTTTGGGATCAAGTATATCGCCGCTTTTTAGAGCAATAAATGGTCGCTTCATAGGCTCTAAAACAGGACTTCCTGCTGTAACAATATCTCCAAATACATAAGAACCAGCTCCACCGAACCTTAACTGCTGAGTGTGGCTAATATCATAAGAGCCAATCTCCATAGTGGAGAAATTGACTACTTGCTTTTTACCATTTTCGCCATACCAATCATTTTGGTTAGAACCCTTACATTTGCCATTTTCTCTTGTATATGCACCATTAAAATCGGTATCACAAGGCAAAATACCACCAAACAATGTTGTATCTTTCAGTGTAGGTTTATCTTTATTTGGATCCCTAGTAGGCTCCCTTTCAACTCTCGTTCCCCTTCCGCCGTATAGTATGATACCTATATGCTCACCAGCGGCATCAGAAGGAATCTTGCCATTATTTGGAATAACTGGATGGATTGTTTTAACATCAACAGGAAATTCCTTGGCATAGTGCGTATCATCTAACTCGTCCAAATTAATATCATCACCGAACGCGCCAACGCTAACTCCAAACAAAATCAACATAGCAGATAACGCCCTGCTAAATACCTTTTCTTTTTTCATAATATGACCTCCATCATTTTATGTGTAAAAATTTTCTCTATTTTATTACTAAATCGCTTAAAATAAATATAAATTTAACCTTTAAAAATGTGAATAATCAAGGCATTTAGCGGATTTTTTATTTTTGTTATTTGGGCGAATTTATTTGCGCGCAAATTTACAAACGAAAAAATGCAAATTTGGCGTTCGGTGATTTGAATTCGTAGATTGCTTCGTCGCTTTGCTCCTCGCAATGACAATAGCGAGCGTAAAATTTGTTTAATCTGTCATTGCGAGATTTTCGTAAGAAAATCGAAGCAATCTACGAGCATAAACTACCAGACGCTGTAATTCGTGTCATTGCGAGACGGCAACGCCGTCGAAGCAATCCAGTAAAATTTATGGAGAATTACAAAAATTTTATGAATTTTAAATTTCAATAAATTTTTCTGTGAATTAAAATTTATTTGAATTTCCCTGGATTGCTTCGCTACGCTCGCAATGACAGCAAATTTAGCGTTCGGTAATTTTAAGTCGTAGATTGACTTCGCCTACGGCTCGTCCAAACCTGCCCAGCTACGCACGCCACCGCTACGCTTGTTTTCAAGGAAACATCGGCTAACGCCGAGCGCTACGCTTGTTTTGCCTCGTCGTTACACTCGCTCGCAATGACAAAATAAAGTAAATTTTACTTCGCTTACAATGTCGATAAGATTTCGGCGCAGTATTTCAGGGTGACAGATTATGTGTCATTGCGAAAAGCCAAAACCTACATATATTTTTCTAAAACTTTTGGAATTTCGATAGTGCCGTCGGCGCGTTGGTAGTTTTCCATGACAGCTATCAATGTCCGACCCACCGCCAAAGATGAGCCATTTAGCGTATGCACGAGAGCATTTTTCTTATTTTCATCTTTATAGCGAATTTTCGCGCGTCTTGCTTGAAAATCACGACAATTTGAAATCGAGCTAATCTCTCGGTATTTGTTTTGTCCTGGAAGCCAAACCTCCAAATCAATCGTTTTTGCCGCACTAAAACCAAGATCCCCGCTACAAAGCACCATGTGGCGGTGTGGTAAGCCCAAAGACGCAAGCAAATCACTAGCACAGCTTACCATTTCATTAAGCATTTTTTCGCTATCTTGTGGGCGTGTAATCGCCACAAGCTCGACCTTTTCGAACTGGTGCTGACGAATCATACCCCTAGTATCGCGCCCAGCACTCCCTGCCTCTTTGCGGAAGCAGTGGCTGTAACTCGTAAGCTTTATCGGCAAATTCGCGCTTTCGATGATTTCATCGTTAAATAAATTCGTCGCCGTAACTTCGCTCGTAGGTATGAGATACAGATTTAGCTCGTCATCATCGACCTTGTAAAGGTCGTCTTTGAATTTCGGTAGCTGTCCCGTGCCATAAAGTATCTCATCGCGCACCAAAAACGGCATATTTACAAGCTCAAAACCACGACTATTGTTAAAATCAATCATATAATTTATCAGCGCCATATTTAGCTTCGCGCCCACGCCACGAAGTGCGGTAAAACGGCTACCACTAAGCTTCACGCCACGAGCGAAATCTAGCCAACCAAGGCTTTCGCCAAGCTCGAAATGCTCTTTTGGCGTAAAGTCAAATTTACGCGGTTCTAGCACGGTTTTTACGCATACATTTTCGTTTTCATCTGCGCCAAATGGGACATCATCATCGATGATATTTGGCACGACGGCTGCCACACTATTTAGCTTTTCTTCGCACTCGACAACCACTGCGCTGAGTTCTGCGATTTTTGCCTTGTTTGCGTCAAGTTCGGCTTTTAGGGCTTTCATGTCGCCACCTTGTCTCGCTATGATACCCATTTCTTTGCTTTTGGCATTTTGCACGGCTTGCAAATTTTCTAAATTTGTCTTTTTTTCTTTTAACTCATTATAAGCGTCAAGTAGGCTTTTTAGAGTGTCTGCGGGGACTTTTTTGGCGATTAGTTTTTTATTAAATTCGTCAAAATTTGTTTCGATTAGTCGTAAATTTATCATATCTTTCTCCGTGAAATAAAAATTTTTGGATTTTAGCGAAATTTTACTTTAAAAATATAAAGTGGGCAAATTTAAGCGAAATTTTATAATATCTAAAAATTTTTAGTGTTATTTTAAGCAAAATTCTGTAATATTACGAAACTAAAATTTTTCACAAGGAGCGAATATGAAATTTAAAATTTTATCCCTTCTAACCTGCGCCGCAACAGCGTCATTTGCGCACTTTGGCGTAGTTTTGGCAGATAGTGATACTATCGAAGATGAGAGCAAAAACAAGCTAAATTTGGTTTATGAATTCACTCACCCTTTCGAGCAAAATCGCATGAATTTAGAAATTCCAAATGTGGCTGAAATTTGGGTAAATGGCGAGAAAAAGCCGTTTTTGCAAAATTTAAAAGCGCAAAAAGAGGGCGAAAACGCTTATTTCACAGCCGAATTTGAGGTAAAAGAACCGGGCGTTTATCAATTTTACTTCGATCCGAAGCCTTACTTTGAACCAGCCGAGGAAAAATTCATCCGCCACCAGACAAAAACCATAATCGACGCTTACGGATACGGCGAGGGCTGGGACGAGCCAGTGGGGCTAAAAGCCGAAATCGTGCCACTTACGCGCCCATTTGGGCTGTATGCGGGCAACTCGTTTTGCGGGACAGTATTATACAAAAACGAGCCCGCAAAAGGGGTAGAAGTCGAGGTCGAGCACTATAATAAAAGCGGCTTAAAAGCCCCTAGCGAGGACCATATCACGCAGGCCCTCAAAACTAACGCAAACGGGGAGTTTTGCTTTGCTATGCCACTAGCTGGGCACTGGGGATTTGCGGCGCTGATTGATGATGATGAAAAAATCACGCACGAGGGCAAGGAATACGGCGTCGAGCTTGGCGCGGTGCTTTGGGTGCAGACCAAAGACTACGAAAAATAGGGATTTGCGCGTGAATTTTGACGGGAAAATCGGAGCGAAATTTAGTATGAATTTAAGCGAGAAATTTGGCGCAAATTTTACCTATAAATTTAGCTCAAATTTGGGCAAAATTTCATTTAAAATTACGAAATTTAGGACATTAAATGCACATTAGCGAAGGCGTTTTACCAAGCGAAATTTTAATCTCAGGCTGGGCGATAAGTGCGCCCGTGGTGGCGTATCTCGCATACCGCTTAAAAGTGGAGAAAATCCCGCAAGTAGCGTGTATGAGCGCGATTTTTTTCATCGCTTCATTTATCCATTTGCCAGTGGGCGCAAGCTCTGTGCATTTGATTTTGGGCGGATTAATCGGCGCAGTATTGGGTGCTGACGCGATTTTAGCGATATTTGTGGGGCTCATGCTTCAAGGGGTTTTCTTTGGCTTTGGCGGGATTACGATTTTGGGCGTAAATACCGCAATCATCGGCTTTCCAGCCGTTTTGGGTGCAGTGTTTGTGCGCGTGTGGCGAAATGCCAAAATGCCCGCCACGACGGCGTTTTTCCTGGCAGGAGCGGTGCCGATACTCATCTCGACGCTACTTTTGGATTTAATCCTTTTTGCCAGTGGCAAGGAATTTTACACAATCATCACGCTAATCTCGCTAGAATCGGTAGTTTTGGCGGTTTTAGAAGGGATTATCGCGCTGTTTGCGCTGAAATTTATCGTGCGGGTAAAAAAGGAAATTTTGCTATGAAAAGGCTCGTTTTTGCGCTGTTTGCGCTAGTTTTGGCGAATACTGCCCCGGCTCACTCGCTCAAAGTTTTCGCCAGCCAAGACGGGGAAAATGTGCGTATAAAAAGCTTTTTTTACGGCAATTCGCCCTGCCAAAACTGCGATGTGAAAATCAGCCAAAACGGCGCAGTATTACTGGAAGCAAAAACCGATAAAACTGGCGTTTTAAGCCTAAATTTGGGCGCTGGGGAATACGAAATCGAAATTTACGGCGGCGCAGGTCATGCGAAAAAAATAAATTTTAAAGTGGAAAATGTGGTGGAAAATTCGCAAAATTTGCAAAGCCAAAATTTAGATCAAAATTCTAGCGAAATTTTGCAAAATTCGCTCGAACCAAAAAATTCATCAAACCAAAATTTATTAAATTTTGCGCTTAGTTTGGCTATAATTTTCGCGATTTTTGGCGCACTCTACGCCATAAAAAAACGCAAATAAGGATCAAAAATCAAAACTTTTAACCCCTGCCAAAACGCCGCAATTAGCCTACTTTGCTTTGTGATTTATAGCTTTTTTGTGGCACTTGGGGGCAAAATTTATCTTAGCTATTTTTTGCCAGTTTTAGCCCTTTTGGCGCTAAATTTCGCCGATTTTAAAGAGATTTTTAAAAAACTTGCGATTTTAAATATTTTTGTATTTTTTATGATACTAAGCGCGTTAATAGCGCAAAATTCGCACTTTGCACTGCTTGTATTTTTTCGAGCAAATTTGATTATGCTTTTTGCGATTTTGATTTTTTGGAAGAGGGACGAGTATTTTTTGGCACGCGGGGTGCGAAATTTAGGGCTTGGGGATAAAATTTCATCGATTTTTTATTTTTGCGTGAAATTTATCGCATTTTTGCGAGCGGAGTTAGAACGCCAAAAAACCGTGCTTTTGGTGCGTGGATTTAGGGCAAAAAGCTCGATTTTTAGCTACAAAACCTACGCAAACTGCGTCGCGCTACTGATTTTAGGGGCATTAGGCAGGGCAGAAAATCTGCAAAACGCCCTGATTACGCGCGGTTTTAGCGGGAAATTTTTCTTCGCCAAAGAGAAATTTGGCGCACTTGAAATCGGATTTTTATTTTTTGTATTAATTTGCCTTTTTGCAAGGCTTGGAGAGATGATTTGAGCTGTTCGGTAAAACTTAGAAATTTAAGCGCGAAAATGGGCGAGAGAGCCCTTTTTGCGGGGCTAAATTTAGATGTCGCGCACAAGGAAAAAATCGTAATCTTAGGCGAAAATGGTCGTGGTAAAACTACGCTTTTAGAGATTTTATGTGGGTTAAGGGCGTCTAGTGGCGGAGAGATCGAGATTTTTCACGAAAAAATTTCTAGTGTCAAAGAGTTTGCGAAATTTCGCCAAAATATCGGGTTTTTGTTTCAAAACTCCGACGAGCAATTCATCTGCGCCAATGTCTTTGACGATGTCGCATTTGGGCTTAGGGCGCGAAACGAAGCGATAAAAAAGGGGCAAAACAGGGGCGCAAAAAAGGCTAAAATTTTAAAATTTTTCCGCAAAAATTCGGGCGGAAATTTGGGGAAAAATTCCAGCGAAATTTTCACCACGCCGCACAATCACCACATAAAACCGCGAAAAATTTTAAGCGAAGACGAGATAAAAATCCAAGTTGATGAGATTTTGCAGCGCTTTGGAATCTCGCATTTAAGGGACGCCGTGCCGTATCATCTAAGCGGCGGCGAGAAAAAACTCGTAGCACTTGCTGGGGTGATTGTGTGCGAGCCTGAGATAGTTTTGCTCGATGAGCCCACGACCGGGCTTGATTTTGCTATGCAATCGCGCGTCGCAAAAATACTAAAAAACCTCGATATTAGCGAGATTATCGTGAGCCATGATGAGAAATTTATAGGTGCCGTGGCGGATAAAATTTACACATTGGGCGAAGAGGGATTATTTAGCGCAAATGGCGAGCCTTGCGGGATTTGAACCGCGCGTTTCTACACTGAGAATGTAGCGTCCTGGGCCGCTAGACGAAAAGCTCAAAAGTCTGAATTATACTATTTTTTTGCTAAATTTTGCTTTTACTCTAAATAAAATTAAAAATTTTGGCAAATTTAAAGGCTAAAATTTGCCAAAATTTAGCTATTTGCTGTGTAGTTGCGTCTCTACAATCTCTTTTTTGCAAGTTTGTAAATCTACCCTATAAAGAAACGCCGTGTAAATCGGCGCATAGGTATATCCATTGAAAACAGTGCCATTTTCTTTTAAACCATATTTGAAACATAAAGTCTCTCCAACTTTTGCCACGATTGTTTCGCCCCACTCGGGGATACCAACATAAATTTTTGTTTGTATATTTGCAGGAATTTCGACTTTTGCATACGCCCCGTTGCTTATCGTGCCGATTTCTTTCGCGCCATCTCCATTATCATAGTAAGCCGTAGTGCGCACCAACGCCCCCATGGCACTCGTTTGTCTATAAACATAAACTACGGCATTATTATTTTGTGGTTCGACAAAATGCTCAAATTTCGCGCCTTTTGCACCACAACCACTCAAAAAAATCGCAAAAAGTATATAAAATATATAAATTGTTTTAGGCATTACAACCCCTTTAAATTTCAAAATTCAAAGCCCTTTTAATCGCCAAAATTTCATTAATATTTTTTTCTAATTCGTCTAAATTTAGCATATTTGGCCCATCGCACAAGGCTTCGCACGGATTTAGGTGCGTTTCGTAGAAAAACCCATCGACCCCCACGCTAGCAGCTGCGCGCGCTAAATACGGCACAAATCTCGCGTCTCCGCCACTTGTCGCACCATTTGCGCTTGGCATTTGCACGCTGTGTGTCGCGTCGAAAATCACGGGCGCGAATTCACGCATTATCGGGAAACTTCGCATATCCACGACCAAATTTCCGTATCCGAAGGTGCTTCCCCTCTCGCACAGCCACACGCCGTTTTCTTTGGTAGCCTCGTAACCTGCACTTTTTACGCCACGCGTTTCAAGGACTTTTTTTACGCTGTGATTCATCGCCTGCGGTGCGAGAAACTGCCCTTTTTTGATATTTACTACCGCTTTTGTTTTGGCAGCGGCTACGAGCAAATCAGTTTGGCGGCACAAAAACGCCGGGATCTGCAACGCATCGGCGACCTCCGCCACAGGCGCAGCTTGGGTGCTTTCGTGGATATCGGTTAGGATTTTAAAGCCAAATTTTTCTTTTACTTCGGCTAGTATTTCGCAGCCCTTTTTAAGCCCCGGACCGCGGAAGCTTGCGATACTCGTGCGGTTTGCCTTATCAAAACTGCTTTTAAAATAAAAATCGATTCCGTCCATTTCGTGAAATTTGCGAAGCTTCTCAGCCACCGCGAAAATTAGCTCTTTGCTTTCGATGACGCAAGGTCCTGCGATTAAAATCATTTTCTATCCTTTGTTTAAATTTCGGCTATTTTAACCAAATTTAATTAATAATTAATCTTAATACGGCTTGCCAAACATCTTCTCGTAATGCTCGTAAAATCGCTTGTAGTAGGGGTTGGAGTAGCGTTTGCGCATGCCGTAATTATAGCACTCGATTGTGTCTTTTATGTTTTTGTTTTTTGCGTTCCAGCATTTGCGCAGGATTTTGGCGCATTTTGTGAGATTATAAACGGGGTTGAAGATATAATCAATCTCGCTTTTGTCGAAATTTACGGCATTTAGCTGCCCAAGTCCCACATCGATAGGAAAGCCGTCTTCGTAGAGTTCTTTTGCGATTTGGATTGCGTAGGCTTCGTTTATGGGGTGGATCGCCACGACCCATTTGGAGCGATTTAGGCTGTAATTGCTAGTGCGAATTCGCGCATTTGGACTGCTTAGGGTGGCGAAATAATCAGCGTTTGCTTTATTTGTGAGAAATGAAATCGCAAAGGGGTTAAAATCGCTTTCGATTTTTACGATTGTGTATAAAATTTCGGGTTTGACACCCTCATTTGTGGCGACATACGCGACAGAATTTGTAATATCTGCGTGCGAATACCCAAACAATCGTAATGAAAAAAATAAAATCAGTATAAAATTTCTCATAACTCTTTCTTATTAAATTTAGCTTTGCGTGAGTATAGCAAAAAATTCGATTTTTTTCTCCAATTTAAGCGAAATTTAATATCAATCGATATATAATCACACTTCATTTTTAATAAATGGTCGCTTAGCTCAGTTGGTAGAGCGCCACCCTTACAAGGTGGATGTCATAAGTTCGAGTCTTATAGCGACCACCACTTGTGCGATGGTAGTTCAGCTGGTTAGAATGCCGCCCTGTCACGGCGGAGGTCGTGGGTTCGAGCCCCATCCATCGCGCCACTTACTTTACAATCCGTGTCTTGCTAGCTCAGTCGGTAGAGCATCTCACTTTTAATGAGGGGGCCGTTGGTTCGAATCCAACGCAGGACACCACTTTTTTATCCACATAATTTTTAATCCTTAAAGTGTTTGGCTTAAAATCTATATAAATTTTATTTTTCTTTTGATATAATCGCCAGATTTCAATTTTTGGGTATTTTATGAAAAATTTCTTTTTGCTAATTTTCTTTTTTTTGTTTGCAAACTCGCAAGAGCTACTAAATGGCTACATAGAGGCTGAATTTACCTATATTTCGCCGTATAATTCTGGGATTTTAGATGAAATTTATGTCCAAAAAGGGCAAGAAATTTCGCCAGAAGATAAACTTTTTTGCGTAGATAAGGGTCTTGGCGAAGCAAATGTCAAAATCGCCCAAAACGAAGTAAATAAGGCAAAATCAAACTACGAAAATTTAATCAAAGGCAAAAGACAAAGCGAAATCTCTGCCCTAAATGCCCAGTTAAATTCCGCTAAAATCGCCTTTGAGAACGCACAAAAAGAGTTTCTTAGAGCGCAAAAACTTTTCAAATCAAACACCATAAGCAAATCCGAATTCGACCAAAAATCTGCGAATTTCGACACTGCAAAAGCCAAAGTCGCAGAATTCGAGGCGGTGTTACAAACAGCTAACCTTGGCGCAAGGGACGATGAAATCGAAATCGCAAAAACAAACATCGCCATTGCTGAGCAAAATTTAGAAAAAACAAAATTAATCTTTGCCAAAAACACAGCCGTCTCGCAACACAGCGGTCAAATTTACGATATTTATTTCAAAAAAGGCGAATTTGTCGGCGCAAATAGCCCGGTTTTATCGATTTTAGAACCGCAAAATATCAAAGTCAGATTTTTTGTGCCACAAAAAATCCTTGCGAAGCTCAAAATCGGCGATGAAATCGGAGTTTTGTGCGACGGCTGCGAGGGCGAAAAACCAGCTGTGATCTCGTATATCTCGCCAAGCGCCGAATTTACTCCGCCCGTGATTTACAGCGTCGCAAGCAGAGAAAAAATGGTCTTTATGCTCGAAGCCACCTTTGCGCCAAACACCGAATTAAAGCCGGGTTTGGGCGTTAGCGTGAGAATAAAATGAGCGAATTTGCAATCGATGTTAGCGAGCTAAGAAAAAGTTTCGGCGGCAAAGAGGTCATAAAAAATATCTCGCTTCAAGTCCCGCGTGGCAAAATTTATGGATTTTTGGGTCCCAACGGCAGCGGCAAAACCACGACAATCAGGCTAATTTGCGGACTTTTGACCCCAGATAGCGCAAAAGGTCAGGTTTTAGGATACGATGTTTTGACCCAAAGCGACAAAATCCGCGAAAAAGTCGGCTACATGACCCAAAAATTCAGCTTTTGGGAAGATTTGACGATAAGGGAAAATTTAGAATTCGTAGCCCAAATTTATCAAATCCAAAATTCGAAAACAATCATCGACGAAACACTTGCAAACTTAGGCCTTATGGATAGACAAAATCAGCTAAGCAGGGGACTTTCTGGCGGTTGGAAACAAAGACTTGCGCTTAGTGCTTGCATACTGCACAAGCCTGAAATTTTGTTGCTTGATGAGCCCACAGCAGGCGTCGATCCAAAGGCTAGGCGCGAGTTTTGGGACGAGCTTGGCAGGCTCAGGGACGAGGGAATTACTACGCTTGTGAGCACGCACTATATGGACGAGGCTGAGCGTTGCGATGAGTTGGTCTATATCGCAAATGGCAAAATCGTCGTCAAAGGCACGCCAAAAAGCGTCGCTAGGCAAACTGGGCTTTTTTCGTTTATACTTGGCGGAATAAATTTGGCAAATTTGGCGCAAATTTTACAAAACATGGACGAAATCACCACCACAGCGATGTTTGGAGAGAGTTTGCGAATTTGTGGCGAAGATGAGCAAAGGCTAGAAAAAATCCTGCAAACCTATAAATTTAAGCACGAACTTTCGTGGCAAAAAAGCGAGGTTTTGCTAGAAGATGCCTTCGTGTATTACCTAAAAAAGGCGCTTAAATGAGGCTAGCACGCATAAAAGCCCTCGTCAAAAAAGAGCTAATCCAGCTAAGACGCGATAAAACCACATTTGGCATGGTCGTGGCGATTCCGATAATTTGGCTTTTGATGTTTGGTTACGCCATAAATATGGACCCCAAAAACCTGCCCATGGCGCTTAATTGCAGGGACAATTCGCCACTTAGCAGAAGCATTGTAAGTGGGCTTGAAAATTCGGGCTATTTTAGGATAGTCGCCAAAATCTCAGATGACAAAACCGGCGAAAAGCTCCTAAAACAGGGAAAAGTTTTGTTCGTGCTAAATATAGGCGAAAATTTTACCAAGGGTATAATCCGCGCTGAAAATCCTAAAATTTTGCTTCAAGCAGACGCTAGCGATCCAGTGGCTGTATCGTCGGCTATAAGTGCGATTTCTGGGGTCAGCCAAAGCGTGATAAATAAAGAATTTAAAGGAAATCTGGCTCATCTGCGCACCAAAAATCCGCCATTTGAAATTCTGCTTCACCGAAATTTCAACCCAGAGGGATTTACGAGATACAACATAATCCCTGGGCTAATCGGCATGGTTTTGATTTTTACCGGCGTTATGATGACGGCACTATCGCTGACGAGGGAGCGCGAGCTAGGCACGATGGAAAATCTGCTCTCCATGCCAGTAACCCCGCTCGAAGTGATGATTGGCAAAATCACGCCATTTGTTTTCATCAGCATTGTGCAAACCTCTCTCATAATCATAATGGCGAAATTTCTCTTTGAAGTGCCTATTTTAGGCTCTTTGGCACTGCTTTTTTTCTGTTCGTTTATTTTCATTGTTTGCAATTTGGCATTAGGATTTTTGATATCGACAATCGCCAAAAACCAGACCCAAGCGCTGCAAATGTCGGTTTTCGTAATGCTTCCATCAATGCTATTAAGCGGGTTTATGTTCCCATTTTTAGGCATGCCAAGCTGGGCGCAGTTTTTGGGACAGTGTTTCCCACTTACATATTTTTTGCGAATTTGTCGCGCGATAATGCTAAAAAACGCGCAATTTGCCGATGTTTTGCCAAACCTTGCCCCGCTTTGCCTAATCGTGCTTGTAATCACCGCCCTGACGCTAAAAGCCTACAAAAACACATTGGACTGAGAAATTTAAGCATTTTTTGATAAAATATATCGTTATTAAAATTTAAAAAATCCTGTAAAAAGGATATTTATGCAAAATAAAATCGCAAATACGCTATTTATTCCGTTGATCGCAAGAATTCATGCAAGTAAAAATTTCAAGCAGTATTTTTACGATGAGACGGCGATGAAATTTGAAGATAAAATCCCGCAAAAATTCCTAAAAATTTCGTCCGAATATGAGTCTTTGGCTTCTGCAGCAAGATACTATGAAACCGACATTATGATAAAGGATTTCATTGCTACACACAGCGTTTGCAATGTCGTAAATTTGGGCTGTGGCTTGGAGACTTTGGCGTTTCGCTTCGGCAAAAATGGGGCGAAATTTTACGGCGTTGATTTGGCAGAAGTTATCGAATTTAGGCAAAATTTACTCCCACAAAATGATAATGAAACTCTGATTTCATGCGATATGTTTGATATGAAATGGACAGAAATTTTAGATAAAAGCTTGCCTACGATTTTTGTCGCAAACGGCGTTTTTATGTATTTTTGCGAAAAAGAAATACTAAATTTAATCTCAAATTTAAAAGCAAATTTTAAAAATTCCGAGCTCATTTTTGACGCTACGACAAAATTTGGCATAAGATGCGCGAATTTTTATGTAAGTAGATTTGGCGAAAATATGGCTAAAATGGAGTTTTTCGTGCAAAATGGGGGCGAATTTGCCGGTAAGTGCGAGTGTGAAATTTTAAGCAAAACGCCGTTTTTCGCCACTGCACGAAAAATGCTAAAAAATAAAACAAAACTCTCCACTCGCCTTACAATGGCGTTTGTGGATAAATTTGATTTGGCGTTTATTTTGAGATTAAATTTGCGAAAAAAATAAAAAGACGGGCAAAACGCCCGTCAAATTAAAAATTATTCCCACTCGATAGTCGCAGGTGGTTTGGACGAAATATCATAAACTACTCTATTTATGCCCTCTACTTCGTTTATAATGCGGCGTGAGCAGTTTTCTAGCAGGTCGTAAGGAAGGCGCGAAAAACTAGCCGTCATGCCGTCGCTCGCATCGACTACGCGGATACAAACTGCATTTTCATAAGTGCGGTTATCGCCCATGACGCCGACACTTCGGACATTTAATAACACGCAAAATGCCTGCCAAGTTTTATCATACCAACCGCTTGATTTTAGCTCTTCTCTTAAAATCACATCGGCTTTGCGAAGTAGCTCTAAATTTGGCGTATTTACTTCGCCCATAATGCGAATCGCAAGTCCTGGTCCCGGGAAAGGGTGGCGGAAAACGACATCGCGTGAAAGTCCAAGTTCAAGCCCAAGTTGGCGCACTTCGTCTTTGAAAATCTCTCTTAACGGCTCGATTAGCTCAAATTTCATCCACTCAGGCAGTCCGCCTACATTGTGATGGCTTTTTATCGTCTTACTTGCCCCGCTTGGCGAACTTTCGATCACATCGGTATAAAGTGTGCCTTGTGCAAGATACCTTACATTTTCAAATTTTTTGGCTTCCTTATCGAAAACTTCGATAAAAGTCTCGCCGATGATTTTGCGTTTTTTCTCTGGCTCAGTTACGCCTTTTAAGCGGCTTAGGAAAAGCTCACTCGCATCGACGCTGATTAAATTTACGCCAAGTTTGAGCTTAAACATCTCTTCGACTTGCCTTGCTTCGTTTGTGCGAAGTAGCCCGTTATCTACAAAAACTACGATTAGATTCTCTGGCACTGCGTGGGCAAGGAGAGCTGCCACCACGGAGCTATCTACGCCGCCGCTTACGGCACAAAGGACTTTGTCATTGCCTACTTTTGCTTTGATTTTTGCGATTTGCTCTTTTGCGAAGCTTCCCATATTCCAAGTGCTACTTAACCCGCAAATCTCTTTTGCAAAATTCTTTAAAATTTGATCTCCAAACTCGCTGTGTTGCACCTCTGGGTGGAATTGCAATGCGTAAATTTTCTTCGCGTCATTGCCAAACACGCACCACTCGCTCTCGTCCGAACACGCCAAAACCTCGAAATCCTCTGGCAGGCTAGCGACCTTGTCCGAGTGGCTCATCCACACGGTCGAGTTATCGCTCACGCCGTTAAAAAGCTTGTTTGAACGAAGTAGTTTTAGGCTTGCTTTGCCAAATTCTTTTTTCGCTGCTGGCACGACAGAGGCGCCGAAATGCTGCGCAATTAGCTGCATACCATAGCAAATCCCAAGTATCGGCAAACCTAAATCAAAAATTTTCTCATCACAAAAATAAGCGTCCTTCGCATACACGCTCGCTGGCCCACCGCTTAAAATCAAGCCTTTTGGGTTTTTTGCCATAATCTGCTCGATTGAGGCGTCAAATGGTATGAGTTCCGTATAAACACCTTGTTCGCGAAGCCTACGCGCGATAAGTTGCGTGTATTGCGAACCAAAATCCAAAACTAAAATGTCAGCTGTTTGCATATTTTCCCTTCATTAAAATTTCACTGATTATAACTAAATTTAGCCATTATTTGGTTACCTTGCTCGAATTTGAGTCTGTGCTATAAAACGGATCGGCTTTGTATCCGCACCCACTAAGCAAACCTAAAATAAAAAATGCTAAAATCAACTTATGGAAACTAAAAGTATTAAACAAATCATTGCACATGTGAAAAATAGTCCTTTATACGCCAAATTTCGTGCCAGAGAGAGTTTTATTAAAATTTTGCCCAAAAACTGGCAAAAAATCATAGCCTTTATCTACACCAAAAATGACATTTTGATGATAGCTGTGAAGCACCCAGCAGGACTTCAAGAGCTAAAACGAGATAGTAGTATAAAACTGATAAAAGATATATTAAAAATCTTTGCCAGCGTGCATAAATTTGGCGAATTTCACGCTGATATGGATGTGAAAATTTTCGTTGCTACCAAAACAATGAGCAAAAAACGCAAGCAAGAACTCGCACAAAAAAAGGCAAGTAGTAGCGATGTGCGCGTGGCAGAAAAATCACAGGGCAAATTCACAAACAATATCAAAGATGAAAAAATTCATAAAATTTTTGAAGAAATAAGAGAGATTATCATTGCTAATCGACGAAATCAAATCCCTACCCGCTAATCCCGGCATTTATCAGTATTTCGGCGCAGACGGGAAATTGCTCTATGTGGGCAAGGCAAAGGTGCTAAAAAACCGCGTCAAAAGCTATTTTAGCTTCACTCCCACTCTCGCTCCAAGCCCGCGCCTTGGCGCTCGAATCGCAAAAATGATAAGCGAAGCTGTGCATTTAGAATACATCATCACCCCAAGCGAAAGCGACGCGCTGATTTTGGAAAATTCCTTTATCAAACAGCTTAAACCCAAATACAATATCCTTTTGCGCGACGATAAAACATACCCTTATATCTATATAAATTTAAACGACGAATTTCCGCGCTTTGAAATCACGCGCAAGGTGATAAAGGGGGCGAATATTCGCTATTTTGGTCCGTATTTTCACGGCGCAAAGGAAATTTTAGAGACGCTTTATATGAAATTTCCGCTCGTGCAGAAAAAAAACTGCATCAAAGACAAAAAAGCCTGCCTGTTTGCTCAGATTGGCCGCTGCAAAGCCCCGTGCGAGGGCAAAATTTCAAGTAGCGAATATAAAAAAATAGTCGAAGAGGCGTTAAATTCGCTCAAAAATCCGCAAAAAATGGTGCCGTATCTAAGCTCGCTAATGCTTAAATTTGCCGAAAATGAAAATTTTGAAGAAGCTGCCAGCATGCGCGATAAAATCGAAATTTTAAAGCAAATGAATATCAAAGTTGAAGTGGATTTAGCAAAGCTAGATGATTTTGAAGTATTTGCGATCGCTGGGGAGGCAAATTTGATTTGTGCCGTGCATTTTAGCGTGAGAGAGGGCAAAATTTCGGCCTCGAACTATCACATTTCTCACCTAAAAAACGCAAACGATGACGACGCAAAAAACGGCTACAAACAGCTCATTTTAAGCGCATTTCCAGGGGGTTCGCCCGTGGCGTGTGCAAAAATTTATTGCTACGCTGAATTTGACGACAAGGCGCTTGTGAGCGAAATTTTAGCCAGCAGGCATGGCAGAAATTTTAGCATTATCGTCCCAAAAATCGGCGAAAAACGCAAAATTTGCGAAATCGCCTACCAAAACTGCCAAATAAACATAAAAAAATATCTCAAAACGCATGATTATGGATTTTTAGCGGAATTGAAAGATTATTTTAGCTTGCAAAATTTGCCTGTAAATATCGAAATTTTTGATAACTCACACATGTTTGGAAGTGCGCCAGTAGGGGCAATGGTCTGCTATAAAGAGGGCGAGTTTTTCAAAGAAAATTACCGCCACAAACACCTAAGCTCAAACAACGACTACGACCAAATGAAGGAATATCTCACCTCGCGTGCGCTTAAATTTGACGAGCTTGGCGCGCCTGATTTGTGGGTGATTGACGGCGGCGAAGTTTTGTTAAATTTAGCTTGCGACATTATTTCGAGCGTGGGAGCAAATGTCGATGTAATCGCGATTTCAAAGGAAAAATTGGGCGCCAAAGCTCACCGCGCCAAGGGATCGGCAAAGGATAAAATTTGCGCAAATAGTGGAATTTTTGCACTCCAACCAAACGATAAAAAATTACAATTTTTCCAAAAATTAAGGGACGAGGCACACAGATTTGCGATCTCATTTCATCAAAAAACAAAACGCAAAAATGACTTAAATAGCTCAAAACTCCTAAATTTAGGGCTTACGCAAGGCAAAATCAAAAAACTTTTAGATTTTTACGGAAGTTTCGAAAATATATATTTGGCAAATTTTGATGAAATAAAAAGCTTAATCGGACAAAATTTTGCTGAAAAATTGTTCAAATTCCGCCCATAAAATAGGCAAACAAAGCTACCTTTAAAGATTTTTAGAGTAAAATCCGAGATTAAATCTTTGAAATACAGTTTTCATTTTTCTTTGTAAAGCTTATTTTGAGGTTGAAATTTCACTTTTTTGCATTTTGCAAAATACGAAGGATGTTTTATGAGACTAAATACTTCTAGCGCTCTTAAAATGGTTGCGTGGGTTCCACTTTTAATCATTTTTGTCGTTGCGTCTTGGTATTTGTATGATGCTGCGAGGTTGTATAAAATCAACGAAAACCTCAAGCATAAAGTCGATATCTCAGCTGCTTTGTATGACTTCTACGAGGAGTTTGCCAAAGAGCGTGGTATCACAGCGGCGTATCTAGGTAGCGGTAACAATGTCGGTCTTGGCTCTGTTCTTAAAACACAACGCGCCAAAACTGATAAAGCATGGCAAGATTTCCTTGACTATCACGCTCAAACACACGAACAAGACAATGCTCTTCACCAACTTTTCATCGAGCACTCAGAGGCACAATCTGCTGCGATTGATCAAATTACAAATTTGATTGGCAGACTTCCTGAGGTTAGAAAAAGCATTGACAATCGTGACAAAGTATTCGTTGAGTTATTCGATGAGTATTATGATAAATTTGACGAGCAAATGACTGCCTTCCGTGATACTATCAACGAAAACTTGTATTCAGCCGATGTTGGTACTCTATCGCTTACTCTTGCAAACATGTATGACACGATCTCTGGAACAGCTGCGGTTCGCGATGTTAGTATCGAATACATCATCTCAGGTAGCCCACTTCCTAGGGAAGAGATTGATCACTGGAAAGAGCACGCATGGACATCAGAAATGCCTGACCTAGTCATCGCTACTCACTATGCTGCTACTGGTGAAGATATCGCTATCAAAGGCGAGCTAGAAGAGTATTTCGCTAAACCTGAAAATGAGCAAATCGCCGAAAATGCACAAAATGCAATGAGAACGATTGAAACTCAATTAGCAACTGGCGAGTATGATATTCCATTTAACGAGTGGTTTAGTATCCAATCTAAAAAATATGCAATGCTAGACGAAGCTGTTAAAATGGCTTCTAACGCACTACAAGAGCGTGTTGATACTCACTCAGCGCAACAACTTCAAACATTGATTTTCGCTGCTGCTGCGTTCTTGCTATCACTTATCCTAGTTGGTTTCTCAATCGCCGTCGTTAGACGCATTAACAGAAACATCAACGACCTTGGAAGGGTTCTTGGTAGAGTTGGTGAGCTTTCTAACAACAACGAGCAATTCGATATCAACACAGCTGATGGTATCGACAAAGCCTACTCACTTATCGAGGACGCGATCGACTTCATTGCCTTGCAAAAAGCAGAAGCCGAGGATGCCAACAAAGCAAAATCTATCTTCCTTGCGAATATGTCACACGAGATTAGAACTCCACTTAATGGTATTATCGGATTTACAGAGTTGCTCAAAAATACAGATTTGGACGAAGAAAAACGCGATTATGTCGATACAATCGAAAAATCATCTGAAAACCTTCTAACCATTATTAATAACATTCTTGATGTTTCTAAAATCGAAAGCAATAAAGTTGAGATTGAGGATATTTTATTCAACCCAATTCAAGATTTCGAAAGTGCTGTTGAGATCTACGCTGCAAAAGCTGCTGAGAAAAACATCGATATCTTGCTTTACATTGACCCTACATTGGTTCATCACCTATACGGCGATATTACTAAGATTAAAGAAGTTCTTATTAATCTTATGTCAAATGCCGTTAAATTTACACCAGAGCAAGGTAGCATTGCTGTTAATATCGTTAGAGAAGAAGAGAAAAACCCTGGCGAAGCTATCGTAACATTTAGCGTCGAAGATACAGGTATCGGTATCTCTGAGGATAAACTAGCAAATGTATTTAACGCCTTCTCACAAGCTGATTCTACAATCACTAGAAAATACGGCGGAACCGGTCTTGGTCTAACCATTTCATCTAAATATGTTGCGATGATGGGTGGTAAGTTACAAGTTAAATCAACAGTCGGTAAAGGAACGAAATTCTTCTTTACTCTACCACTTAAAGAGACTCAAAAATCAGACGCAGAAGAGATGTTTGCTCACATCAGCGGCTTAAATTTCGCACTTCTAGCAGATCCTAACGATGTAATGTATAGCGATGTCGTTAAGAGATATGTAAATAATCTAGGTGCAAAAATTTCAGTCTTTAATTCAAGCGCACAACTTCGCTCTGCACAAAACAACAACTCTTTTGATGCGTTGATTACTAGATTTAAAAACTATGGCGATGTAAGCAATACTACGATTTTACCTACAATCCTAACTCTAAAACCAAAAGAGTTACAAAGTATTAGCATTACAAACCCTAGAATTTTCACTCTATCTGAGCCAGTGAACTTATCAAAACTAGGCAAAACAATAGACAAAATTCAAAAATCTGGTTCATTAAAAGCTAGACCAGCAGCGACGGCAGCGCCAGTAGTAGAAGAGCCTAGCCTATCTGCTATCGCTGATGAATCACCAATTATCCCAGATATCACTCTTGATGAATCGCCAATCGTCGAGGAAAGCCCTATCGTAGAAACTCCGATAGTTGCAGAAGAGATGATTATGGAAGAAGCTCCACTAGCCGTAGAAGAGCCAAAAATAGAAGAACCAAAAATAGAAGAACCAAAAATAGAAGAACCAAAAATAGAAGAACCAAAACCATCTAGCTCATCAGCAGATGAATTGCGTGCTATTTTACAAAATAGACACAGAGGCACAGCTAGCGAAGCAAGCTTCGTATCTACACCAGAGCCTGCAATCTCAGAGCCGGTTGTAGAACCTAGCGTAAGCATCGAGCCTGAAATCCCAGAGATTAGAACTGATATTTCTGATATCACTCTTGATATCCCTGAAACACCAAATGTCGAGGTAGAAATCCCTGAGATTACAATCGAAGAGCCGGTTGTGGCACCAGTTGTAGAACCAGAAAGCCAAGAGATTGAAATTTCAGATATTGAAGCTCAAATCAGCGAGCCAGAAGTAGCAATTCAAACTCCTGAGATCAAAGTAGAAGCTCCAAGCGTAGAAGTTAGCGCTCCTGTGGTAGAACCGGTCGTAGAGCCTGAGCCAGTAGTCGAGCCAGTTGCTGCGGTTGTAGAACCAGTAGTAGAGCAAGTAGTTGAGCCAGTCGTAGAAAAAGTAGTCGAGCCAGTGGTAGAAACAGTCGCTCCTGCCGCAGTAGCTACTACACAAAGAGTAATCGAAGAAATCATCGAAGTTCCTGTTACAATCTACGAGGAAGTTCAACAAGAAGAAACAATTATGGTTGAAGAGGAAGTTGAAGTCGAAGAGGAAGTTGAAGTTCCTGCTGAGCACAATCCAAACGATGACAATGTTCCTATGGTTAATCGCAAATACGCTGCTAAAATTCTAATCGCAGAGGATAATGAAATTAACCAAAAACTTATGAAGCACACATTAAACAGCTTCGAAATGGATTTAACAATCGTAGAAAACGGCTTGCTAGCACTAGAAGCTAGAAAATCAGGCGAAGAGTATGATTTGATTTTTATGGATATTTCAATGCCTGTAATGGACGGTATCGAAGCAACAAAACAAATCAAACAATACGAAGCAGATAACAACCTACGCCATATCCCAATCGTAGCTGTTACAGCTAACGCGCTAAAAGGCGATAGAGAGAAATTTATGGCAGCTGGTTTGGATGAGTATTGTACAAAACCGATCAAAAAAGACATTTTGGCCAATATGCTTAATGACTTTATCGGTGACAAACGCTCTGACGCGGCTCCTGCTGGTGGCACAGTCAAACAAATAGTCAAAAAACTTGTAAAACGCCAAGTTCCAAAAACTATTCTAAAAACCGTGAAAGTGCCTAAAACGATAATGAAACAAGTTCCTAAGAAAACTATCGTTAATGAGCCAGTAGCACAAGCTGTCAAAGCAAAAGATGTCTTGATTTGTAAAGCAAATATCATGGAAAGCAAAATTTTCGCAAGCATTTTGAAACACCAATACAAAGATGTTGATATGGCTGCGAATTTTGAGCAACTAATTACTATGGCAACTAACGATAGCTACAAATTGGTATTGATAGATAAAAAACTAGCTGGTATCGATTTCGCTGCCCTAGAAAATCTACACCAAAAAGCGCCAAATACAAATCTAGTATTGTTCTCTAACGACAACGACGAGAACCCTGCATTTAGCGAAGTTGTTACTTACAACATCACTAAATCTGGCCTAGAAAAACTTGCGCAAAAATATATATAAGGGATAGTTGATGAAAGAATTAAAAGTTTTGATGATTGATGATGACCTTATAAATTTGAAACTATTAGAAGTTATGATAAAAAAATATGGTAAATTTACCACAATCCTCCAAGCCAAAAACGGCTTGGACGGATTGGCTGTATTAGAGGCAGAGCCAGTGGATTTAGTCCTACTTGACATTGTTATGCCTGTAATGAACGGCTTGGAATTTTTAGATAACTTGCATTCTAGGGAGCATATCGCACATATTCCTGTAATAGTTTTGACCACAGATGAAACTGCAAAAAGAGAGGCTTTAAATAAAGGCGCGTATGACTTTATGACTAAGCCAATCGATTATTCAGATTTACAACGCAAGCTAGATGATGTTATGAACATAATCGGTGATTAATTTCACCGATTTTGTCCTTGTAGCTCAGCTGGATAGAGCGCAAAATTCCTAATTTTGAGGCCGTGAGTTCGAATCTCGCCAGGGACACCACCTATTAAATTTCAAATCAAATTTATTAAAATTTAACCCCTTTATAAAGCACAAAACGCTATAATCGCGCCAAAATTTTAAGGCAAAATTTTAAGGACAATAGTGAAAATCGCACTTTTTGGCGGGAGTTTCGATCCGCCTCATGCCGGACACGACGCGATAGTAAAAGAGGCTCTAAGCGCAAATTTAGCCGATTTGCTAGTGATTATGCCGACTTTTATAAATCCGTTTAAATCCGAATTCACAGCCCCTCCGAGCCTGCGCCTAAAATGGTGTCAAAGCCTTTGGGGTGAGTGCAAAAAAGTCCTTATTAGCGATTACGAAATCTCGCAAAACCGCAAGGTTGCAACTATTGAAAGCGTGAAATTTTTAAAGCAAAAATTTAACCCTAGCCAAATTTACCTCATCATCGGCGCAGATAATCTCGCCGAACTTGAAAAATGGCAAAATTTCGAGCAGTTGCGAGATTTGGTTTGCTTCGTGATCGCCACCAGAGAGGGCGCTAGTATCCCCACAAAATGGGCGAATTTGCCAAAAATTAATATTAATGTTAAAATCTCTTCCTCATCTTTTCGCGCCAGCTTAAAAGGCGAAATTCCAGCGCAAATCAAAGATGAAGTGATAAATTTTTATAAAGGAAAAAAATGCAAGAAGTAAGACAAAGAGCCGAAAAAATCGCTCATATCCTAAGCGAAAAAAAGGCAGAAAATCCCCAAATCATCGACATGAGTGAGAAAGAATACATAGCTAAATTTGTAGTCATCGCCACGACCTTTACCGGTCGTCACGCATACTCGCTGATTGAAGAAATGAAAACCACTCTCAAACCAGCTGGCGAAGAGTTTTTGGCGATTGAAGAAGGCGATGATTGGAGCGTGGTCGATTTAGGCGATATAATCGTGCATCTTATGAGCGATACATACCGCGCCAAATACGATATCGAGGACTTTTTAGCAAAACTTAAAAAAGAAGAGTTCTAATGGAGCGTCAAACTTGGAGTAACAAACTCACCTATATCCTAACCGTCGCAGGCGCAACAATCGGCTTTGGCTGCACCTGGCGTTTCCCGTATTTAGTCGGCGAAAACGGCGGTGGGGCGTATGTTTTTGTATTTTGCGTAGCGATGATTGCGCTTGGAATTCCAATGATTTTGGTCGAAAATGTCATCGGGCGCAGGGCACTAAGAAATTCAGTCGATGCCTTTGGTGTGCCAAAACTTAATGGCGAGAAAATCTCGCAAAAATGGAAAATCGTGGGCATTATGGGGCTAATTGGCGCGTTTGGAATTTTGGCTTATTATATGGTGCTTGGCGGCTGGGTTCTGACATACATTATCAACATAATCAATGGAAATTTCAATCTCTCCGCCCCGATAACAGACCCAAAATTTACGGAAAATTTCTACAACGCAAATATCGAAAACAACCCGCTTTGGATCGGAATTTATACATTTATTTTCGTCAGCATTAACTGGTATATCCTAAAAAAGGGCATAATAGATGGAATTGAAAAATTTGTCAAATTTCTCATGCCGGCACTTTTTTTGTGTTTTATCGCGGTTATTGTTACGAATTTGACCCTGCCTAGCGCGACAGCGGGCGTGGGGTTTTACCTTAGCATTGATTTTGCCAAAATCACGCCAAAACTTCTAATCGATGTGCTAGGACAGGTATTTTTCGCCCTATCTTTGGGATTTGGCGTTATGATTACCCTTTCTAGCTTTTTAGACAAGGAAGAAAATTTAATCCAAACCGCCACACTCACAGCAGTGATAAACACGATAATTGCGGTACTTGCGGGATTTATGATTTTCCCTGCGCTCTTTTCTGTGGGCTTAGAACCTACAAAGGGCACAAGGCTAGTGTTCGAATCCCTACCTATCGCGTTTTCGTATATGCCATTTGGCAATCTAATCGGCGTTGTGTTTTTGTCGATACTGCTCATCGCAGCACTTACCACATCGCTTACAATTTATCAGGTTTTGATAAATTATGTCGAGGAAAAATTCAACCTCACCACCATAAAATCCACAAATATCGTGCTTTTAGCTATTTTTGTGCTAGGAAATATCCCTTGCATACTTTCAAGCAATATCTTGGGCGATGTGCAAATTCTCTCTCGCTCGATATTTGACGCATTTGACTTCGTGAGCGCAAATATTTTCTTTGTCTTAACAGCCTTGATGTGTAGCCTTTATGTGGGCTGGGTGCTAGGCGATGACGCCGTGCATGAGCTCACGAACGGCGGCAAACAAGGCGCAGGTTTAGCCAAAATTTGGCTAGTGTATGTGCGATTTGTGCTACCACTAATCATAGCGGTCGTCTTTGTGTATGGAATTTTTGGATAGAAATTTATGATTTTATTTTTTCTTACAATGTTTCCGATTTCGCTAATGCCGGGCATTAATATGATTTATGCGCTAAATTTAGGCATGTCGCATGGATACGCGCGCTCGCTTCCTGCGCTCATAGCCCAAACTATCGGCATTGCGCTCGTTTCGCTTGCTTGCATTTTGGGCATTGCTGGGCTTTTGATAACGCACCCAAGCGCACTTTTTGTAATCAAGGTTTTGGGCGGAATTTACATTTTATACCTTGGAATTTCGCTTTTTAGAAGCAACGGAAAATTCGAAGAAAAAGAACAAAAAATAGAGAAAAATTTATTCGCACAAGGCTTTGTGATTTCTACGACAAATCCCAAAGCATGGATATTTTTCGCCGCGATTTATCCTAAATTTATCGATGCTAACCAAATTTTGGGTTATTACAATTTCGGCTTAATCGGCGTAATGTGTCTAAGCGAGATTATCGCGCTTAGCGTGTATTCGCTTGGCGGAACGATTTTGAAAAATTTGCTTAAAACGCATTTGCGATATTTAGAGATTTTTTGCGCGATTTTAATGTGCGTAATCGGAATTTTGATGATTTTTAGATGATTTAAGGAGGGAAAATGGCAGAGAGGTATGAAGGCTACAATTTTAGGCTAAAAGATTCGCTTTTAGGCGTGCAGTTTCTGTTCGTAGCATTTGGCGCGCTAGTTCTTGTGCCGATTTTGACAGGACTTGATACTAATGTCGCGCTATTTACGGCTGGTATTGGAACGCTTGTGTTTCAACTTTGCACCAGAAAGCAGGTCGTGCCGATATTTTTGGCTAGTTCTTTTGCGTTTATCACACCGATAACTTTCAGTGTATCACAATGGGGCGTGAGTGCGACAATGGGCGGATTAATGGCGGCAGGTTTGCTCTATGTCGCACTTAGCTTTGTGGTTAGATACAAGGGCGATGGCTTCATACACAAGCTCTTGCCCCCAGTCGTCGTGGGTCCTGTCATCATCGCAATCGGCCTAATCCTAAGCCCAACAGCCGTGAATATGGCTATGGCAAAGGATATCGACGCGATCCCGCAAACCACCGCGCTTATCATCGCTTTTATCTCGCTAATCGCCACGATAATCGCCATAATGTTTGGCAAGGGTATCATCAGGCTAATACCGATACTATCTGGTATTTTTGTAGGATACATCGCCTCGCTGTGCTTTGGGATCGTGGATTTCTCGCCCATTAGCAACGCAAAGTGGTTTTCCATGCCAAATTTCAGCGCACCAAGCTTTAATCTAAACGCGATTTTATACATGCTTCCAATCGCCATAGCCCCTACAATCGAGCATATCGGCGATATTTTAACCATTAGCAATGTAACAAAGGAAAATTTCTTAAAAAACCCAGGACTTAAAAGCACGCTTTTAGGCGATGGCTTGGCGACCACGGCAGCTGCGTGTTTTGGTGGTCCGCCAAATACCACTTATAGCGAAGTTACGGGTGCTGTGCGCTTAACCAAAGCCTTCAACCCAGCCATTATGACATGGACAGCCATAACTGCGATTTTGCTTGCATTTGTGGGCAAACTAGGCGCATTTATCGCCACAATCCCGGTGCCTGTCATCGGTGGAATTATGATTTTGCTCTTTGGAATCATCGCTTCTGTGGGCATGGAATCTCTCATCAAAGCCAAAGTTGATCTGTCAAATCCGCGAAACATGGTCATAATCTCGCTAATCTTGGTCGTTTCAATCGGCGGGTTGGTGCTGGATTTTGGTTTTGCTAAATTTAGCGGAATTGGCCTTGGAGCAATCGTGGGCGTAGTTTTAAATTTAGTCCTACCAAAGGTCGATAAAATCGAAGAAATGGACTTCGAGCAGTTAGAAAGCGACGAAGAATAAACTCAAAATTTAAAGATAAATTTGCAAAAATTTATCTTTAAATTCCTACTAAAATTCAAAATAAAACAAATTTTGTAATAAATTATAATTATGTAACATTTTAAGCAAATTTATTGATTTAAATCAATAAATTTTTACTAAATCGTGCTAAAATACCAACTTAACAAATTTTAAATGAAAGGAGTGCTTTGATTACTAACAAATCATCACAGAAAAAGCCTTTTTCTGTAGCCGGCCTCATTCTTTCAGCCTTGATAGGCTTAGTGTTTGGCTTCGGTGTTTTTACATTTGTCTATGCAGACGGCCTAGTGCATCTTAGCAAAGATCCAATCGCCTGTAAAAAATGCCATGTCATGAACCAAGTCTATGAGAGCTGGGAAAAAGGTGGTCACCAGCATGTCGCTACTTGTGGTGATTGCCACTTGCCACACGACTTTGTCGGCAAATGGCTAATGAAAGCAGAAAGCGGTCTTCACCATGGCTATGCTTTTACTTTCAAGGACAACCCGGTAGCTTTTTCAGCTAGCCCTAAGAGCAAAGCAATCGTGCAACAAAACTGCATCGAGTGCCATAAAGAGTATGCTGAACCAGCGATTCACGCTAAACAAGCAGGTGGCTCAGATGTCCAAAACGAAGCCCTTAGTTGCGTATCTTGTCATAGACAAGCCGGACACGCCCATAATTATTAAAATTTAAATAGGAGTACCATAATGAAAAAACTTTTTGCTACCGTTTTTGTCATCGCGGCACTTGCAGGTGCTGGCGTCCTTGCGCTTTTCGCTGACATTAACAGTAAAAAAAATGAGGATAGAGAATATCCACTAATGCTTACTAAAAACGACGATACTGTTCCAAATATCCAAGAGTGGGGTAAAAATTTCCCAAGCCATCTTGATATGACTTTGAAAATGAAAGACATAAATTTCGAGACTGATTGGGCTGGTTCATTACCATACTCAAAACTTCGCCGCTTCCCAGCTGCTAGCGTATTTTGGAAGGGCTATGCGTTTGCGGTAGATTACAATCGCCCAAGACTTCACTACTATTCACAAATAGATCAAATGGAGACTAAACGCAACAACAAAGAGTATCTAAATTCTCACGGATTGCCTAAATTTAACGGCCAACCAGGATATTGTATGAACTGCCACAGCGGTCATATCATGGCTATAATGAGCGATCCTGATTACAAAGAATTACACGATCCAGCTACTCGCCCAGAGTCATTTAACCAACCAATGGGTTATTTCGACAATGACAAAGAAAATGGCGTATTCAAAAAAGAAGCATGGACAAAAATGAACTCTATCCCATACTTCGATGTTGTTAAAATGATTACTAAAAAACACGGCGAAGATCCTCACGGCGGCGCTCAACTAGGTTCAGCCTGTGCAGACTGCCACCACCCAGATGATATGAGTTTGCGCGTAACTCGCCCAGGATTTGTAAATGCAATGGTTGAGCGCGGTTATGAAGCAGATCCTAAATCAGGTATCAAAGGCACAAGAGTCGAGATGAGAAACTATGTTTGTATGCAATGCCATGTCGAATACTATCCAGGCATGAACTCTACACTAGTTTTCCCATGGGCTAAATGGAAAAAAGATGAGCCTTTCAAAATCGAGAATTTCGATGAATACTACGATGAGAAAGCCGCAAATGGTCAGTTCAAATTCGACTATAAACACAAACTAACTGACGCTCCAATCGTAAAAATGCAACACCCAGAAGCAGAACTATACTCTACAAGTATCCATGCTAGAAGCGGTGTAACATGCGTAGATTGCCACATGCCATACAAACGCGAAGGTGCTAAGAAAATCACAAATCACACTATCCAAACACCTTATGCTGACATCACTGGTGCTTGCAAAACTTGCCACATGCAAAGCGAGCAAGAGCTAAAAGATAGAATTTCATTTATCCAAAATCGCTATGCGTTCGAGCTTAGAAAATGCGAAAACAACCTAATGGCATTTATCCAAGATGTCGTTACAGCACGCGAAGAGCTAGCTAAACACGAGCAATTCTCAGGCCTTGATGCTGACGCTCAAAAAGCAGCTATCAGCGAGGCACTAAAAGATGTTCTAGCTTACCACAGAAAAGCTCACATCCGCTGGGACTTCGGATTTAGCGAGAACAGCTACGGATTCCACGCTCCACAAGAAGCAAGCAGAATCGTAGGACAATGCCAAACTATCGCAAGAGAGGGTCAAGCAGCACTTGTTAATGCCTTAGCTCCATACGGTATCACAATCGCTCTACGCCAAAACGCAGACGAGATCCCTGAGCCAGAGGTTATCACAACTCACAAAGCTCCAACAGCTATCGATCCATCTGATAGACTAAGAAAGCTTGATGAGGATATTAAAAATATGAATTTCAAATAATCTTTGATTGATTGAAATTCAGTTGCCCCGAGCAATCGGGGCATTTTTTTTGCCCTAAAATTTTAAAATTTAACCTTCACAAAAGCACTATTTAACGCTAAATTTTGTATAATCGCCAGATTTTATTTTTGAAGGACGCTTATGAACGCAAAGGCATATTTTGGCGCATTTGGAGGGCAGTTTGTCCCAGAAACTGCGATGTTTGCGCTAGAAGAGTTAGAGGAAGCTTACGATAAAATTTCAAAAACCAAAGAATTTCAAGATGAGCTAGCAGATTTGCTGAAAAACTACGCCGGTCGCCCTAGCCCGCTTTACCACGCTACGCGCCTTAGCGAGCATTACGGGCATGAGATTTATCTCAAACGCGAGGATCTAAATCACACTGGCGCGCACAAAATCAACAACGCCCTAGCCCAAGCATTGCTCGCCAAAAAAATGGGTAAAAAAAAGGTCATAGCAGAAACCGGCGCAGGTCAGCACGGCGTGGCGACTGCGACAGCTGCGGCACTTTTGGGCTTGGAGTGCGATGTGTATATGGGCGAAACAGATGCCGCTAGACAGCAGTTAAACGCATTTCGCATGAAACTGCTTGGCGCAAATTTGGTTACGATTTCTGACGGATTAAAAACGCTCAAAGAGGCCACCACAGCGGCAATTCAAGCATGGGTAAATGAGATTGAAAGCGTGTTTTATGTCATCGGCTCGGCTGTGGGACCGCACCCATACCCTGCTATGGTGCGCGATTTCCAGCGCATTATCGGTGACGAAGCCAAAGCACAAGCCACAGAACTTGGCATAAAGCCTGATTTCGTCATTGCATGCGTGGGTGGCGGAAGCAACGCGATTGGGATTTTCACTGCGTTTTTAGACGATGAGAGCGTAAATTTAATCGGTGTCGAAGCAGCTGGTCTTGGCGTGGATACCCCTTATCACGCTGCGACTATCACAAAGGGCAAACCCGGCATAATCCATGGCATGAAAACTATCGTTTTACAAAACAAATACGGCATGATCGACCCGGTCCATAGCATTTCAGCAGGTCTTGATTACCCGGGCGTAGGCCCACAGCACGCGCATTTGCACGATATCGCTCGCGCCAAATACGCCGCCGTCACAGACGATGAGTGCATAAACGCGCTTAAACTTTGCTCGCGTTTAGAGGGCATTATCCCTGCGATTGAGAGCTCGCACGCCCTAGCCTATCTCGAAAAACTCTGCCCAAATTTAAAAGAGAAAAAAACCATAATCGTAAATGTCAGCGGACGCGGTGATAAGGATATGAACACCGTAATGAATTATCAAAAAGGAACAATCTATGGATAAGATAGCAAGCGCATTTAAGGGCAAAAAGCCAAATATCGGCTACATCGTCGCAGGATACCCAAGCGTGGCGCACACGAAGGAATTTTTATCAAATTTAGACGCTGGCGCGCTTGATTTGCTAGAAATCGGCATACCATACTCAGACCCAATCGCCGATGGCAAAGATATTTTTAACGCTAGTTTTAGCGCCGTGCAAAATGGCGTTACCACCGACACGGTGTTTGAAATTTTAGGCGAAGTAAAGACGCAAAAACCGCTAGTTTTTTTGGTGTATTACAACCTAATTTTTGCTTACGGCGTGGAAAAATTCATCGAAAAATCCGCGCAGTGCGGGATTAGCGGATTTATAATCCCTGATTTGCCGTATGAGGAAAACGAGGAAGTATTTGCTCTGTGCCAAAAATTTAACCTTGCCCTAATCCCGCTAATTAGCGTTACTAGCGAGCATAGAGCCACGCGCCTTTTAAGCAGGGCGAGCGGATTTATCTACGGCGTGGGCGCGATCGGCGTAACCGGCACGAAGCAAACCCCGCTAGATAGGCTAAAAAACATGGTCGCCGACCTGCATAAAATGAGCGATTTGCCAGTGGCTATTGGCTTTGGAATTCGCACCAAAGAAAATGTTTCAGAAATCAAATCCTTTGCCGACGGCGCGATAATCGGCACTGCGATTGTGAATTTGTGCGCGAAATTTAGTGGCGCCGAGCTACAAAAACAAATCGCAAATTTATTTGAATAAAGAAAGAAAAAAATGAGAAAACTACTTTTAATCTTACTTGCAAATTTCGCCCTAGGGGCAAATTTATTACAATACGAAATTTTCAACAACGACGATAGCGTCGATATCGTGCTCTCTTTCGACTCGTCGTATGAGCCAGATATCACGCGCACGATCGACGGGCAGTCGATGAGCCTAGTGCTAAAAAACCTGGGCAGCGAAGAGAAATACAACGAAATGCGCACCAACCAAAAGGTTTTGCGCGGATTTACTATCGCGCCTAAGGGCAACAATGTCGAAATCAACTTCCCCACAGGGGCAAATTTAATCGCAAATGCGATTTCGCAAGACGCGAAATTAAAGCTCTCGATCAATATCAAAAACCCAAATTTTGACCAAAGCCAAATGAGCGTTTCGCCTAGCCAAAGCGAAACCGAGCAAGAAAAACCTAGCTCAAATTCTGGCCTTGGCTGGATACTGCCTGGCATTGTCATTTTGCTACTAATCGGCGCAGTAATGGTGCTCGTGCGCAAATTTAAGGGATTTAAAAGGCGCAAAAGCATAGATGATACCTGGGAGCAGTTTAACTCATCTGTGCTAGAACGCCAAAGTAGCGACGAGAGCAAGGATACAGGCGCGCAAGATAGCGAGCGTAGCTATGAGGCGCGGGCAAATTTCGACGATGAAATCAGCGACGAAGTAGCGCAAAACATATCCTTCACCCAAGAGAGCGAAAAATCGTGGCAAGAACTAGCCCAAAGCGACGAAATAGAGGAAGTCATGGCGGAGGAATACGAACCGCGTGGCGATAAATTTGACGATGAAATGCAAGATGAAATAGAAGAAGAATTTGAAGAAGTCCCGCAAAACAGCGCTTCTCAAAACACTGCCCCGAAAAATACTGCGCCACAAAGCTCGTTTAGCTCGGAGCTTAAAGAGCGTTTGGAGGCTAAAAGCGATAAAATTTCAGCCTTTGAAAGCGTTTTGCGAAATGAAATCAAAGAGAGTGTGAGCGCAAGTCCTAGCGATATCGGCGTCGAGTTTGTCAAAGAAATCGACGAAAGTAGCACCGCTGTGGTGTTGAAATTTAACGGCAAAAAACACCTTGTCGTGCTAAAAAACTCAAATATCATCAAATAATTCTAAATTTTAGGCGAAATTTGGTCAAATTTCGCCTTTTTTATCTTTTTTATCTTGCTTTATACACTCATCTTGTAGTTTTTGTGCTTTTTCAAATTCTACATAATTTTAGAGTTTGTCACAAATTTGGACAAGTCATATCTTTTGTATCGTAAAAATTATATATTTTTTGCATTTTTTACAACGCACAAATTTTTTCAATAATTTTATTTATTTAAATTTGCCATTTTTTTGTATATCAAAAATTCAAAAAATAAATTAGCGTAAATTAAAATAATCACATAAATATGTATGAAAGAAAATAAAATGTAAAATAAAAAAGTAATTGGTTTTAGGCTATTCATTATAAATTCTATACCTGAAAAAATAGCTACAAAAGCAAAATGAAAATTTGGGACAAATATAAGCAAAATCGCAAAAATGCTGACCAAAAAATAACCATTATCACTCAATTTGTAAAAAACATAATAGGTTTTGTATATAAAAATACCGCCAAATAGGTAACCTAAAAAAATAATAATATTAATCAGCAAGCTATCATCAGATACAAGATTGCGAAAATGCAAACAACTCGCCAACATAATAATCAAAACTCCAATCAAATATAAAATCCAAGAATTTTTGTTTTTTGCAGTTTTTGACATTATGTAAAATTGCTTTATTTTGATTAAAAGCACAGAAAATAAAGCAAAATAAGCCAAGCCTAAATTTATCGAGCTTGAAACTGGGAGAAAAACTATACACAAAAGACAAACGCTGACTATAAGTAATTGAATATGTATATATCTCTTATATTTTTTTAAATCAGTTTTTATTAAGTGCATTATTCAAATTCTTTATACTTTTCTATATTATTCTAAATTCTGCTTCTTTTTCACGGCTTCGTAAATTTCATCTACGCTGGTTAAATTCTGCTCGATAAATTTTTGCGCCCTTTCGCGGGTTTTGCGCCCGAAAATCCCGTCTTGCTTGGCTCCGACAGCCTTTTGGATAAAGATGATTTTCTCTTTTTGACTGATATTTACGCTATCGTTTGCATCGCGGATTATCACGACGCTGAAATTTCCCTCGTCCTTTATCGCTACGGGCGCGCTCGCGCTATCCCCAGAGCTAAATTTCGCGCACAGCTGGCTGGCTAAATTTTCAAATTTGCCCGCAAGCGCGATTTTTGGGACGCTGTTTTTAGCCGCCAGCGCCCCATACACGCCCCCTGCTAGCATAAAAACAGCCAAAATTTTCGCAAATTTCACAAACGCAGGGCGATTTCGCAGACTTCTGCGATATTCGCTTGGGATTTCGCGCTGTTTTATCAGCGTCCAAACGCTACTTAGCCCCCACAGCACCGCACCGCACACGCCCGCAGCCAGAGCGAAAACACACAACGCGCCCAAAATCCCCACTAGTGCGCTTTTACCTAGCGCCCCCGCCATAAATCCACACGCCCCAAGCGCGCCTAGCACCCATACTATCGCGCCTAGCACGCCCCACACAGCGCGCGAGTGCGTAGGCGAGACCCTATCTAGACAGCCCCTTATCATCGCGCTCATATTTCGCGCCATTTCATCGCCGATGAAGCCCTCGCATGAGCGTTTTACGATATTTACAGCCTCGTCCTCGCTAGGATTTGGCGCGCTAGCGATTTTTTTCATCGCGCTATCAAGCACAGGCCGGGCAGAGTATTTCTCGAAAAATCCATAAGCCTGACGCGCACTCATACCGCCTTGGGATTGAATTTTGACCAAATTTATGGCGTCATCGGCGAATAAATCATCGAAAATTTTAGGCTTTATAAAGATACTAAGCGGATCGCCAAAGCCCACCAAAACATAATTTTTATCAAAAATTTCAAACCTTAGCTCGACCACCTTGCATTTGCCGATATATTCGGCCTCGCACGCACTTTCGCCAAGCTCTTCCCCGCTTTGGGTAAAGGCGATTTTGCTAGCAATGAATTCTAAATTTTGCGCACACAAATACGCCAAAAATTCATCATTATAAGCGATTTGGCGCAGTCCGATTCTAGCGCTTGCACTTGCATTTGCGCAAACGCTTCTAGTGCGGATAAAAAAGCCATTTCCCGCGCATACTTCGCAATCGCTCCAACCAGCTCCGTCGCAGGCTTTGCACTTCAATTTCCCTGTGCCACTGCATTTTTGGCACTCTTCATAGCCTGCGCCACCGCATTTTTGGCAGGTTTGCACGCCCTCGACCATTTTGGTAGAGCCGTCGCTTTGCTCCTTAATGTATGTGGCTGGGATCTGACCTGCGCCTGCGCAGACAAAGCAGGGCTGTTTGCCCGCACCCTCGCATGCTGGGCAATCTTGTGTGCCTGAACCTGCGCATTTTTTGCAGGCGATTTTGCCTTCTTGGGCGCATTTTTCGCAACCCTCATAGACGCTAAATGTGCTAAACGAATAATACCTTTGCTGTGCTTGCGCGCTTGCGATTGCCGAATTTGCGCCCTCTCTTAGCGAGCTAAGCAAAATTTCATGCAGTTTTTGGCTGTATTTGGCCTCGCTCATACACTCGCTTGCATGCGCTTCAAACCCTGCTCTATCCTTGCCAAAATGGATTGAGGCGTTTTCTCCGCCAGCTACGACCTCATCGCTAAATTCGCCGTCAAATTCCCATTTAATGGAAATTTTGACCTCGCTAGGGAAAAAATCCCCCATAGCATTGCGCAAATCGCTAGCCTTGGCAGAGTTTTTGTCGATTAAATTTCGTAATTTTTGTATCAGTGCTTCGTATATTTCGTCCATTTCATCGCCTCAAATTTAATCCCTAATTATAATCAAATTTTGCTTTATTATTTTTCAAATTTCGCCCACCAAGGCGCAACTAGGATAAAATTTTGTTTTATAAGCAAATTTAAATTATAATCGCTTTATAAAAAAGGAAAACGGACAAAATGAAAAAACCAACCCCCATAAACGAAGAAATTCGCCTAGAACCCGATCGCTACATCGTATCCAAAACCGATACCAAGGGCTTTATCACCTTTGCCAACACTTATTTTTGCTATATTTGCGGATACAGCGCCGATGAGCTTCTAGGCTCGCCACACTCGATTATACGCCACCCAGACATGCCACGCCTCGCCTTTAAAATGATGTGGGACGAGATAAATCAAGGGCACGATTTTATCGCGCTAGTTAAAAATTTAGCCAAAGACGGGCGGTATTATTGGGTGATGACAGAGTTTCGCCCATACCGCGATCCCCTAAGTGGCGAGATTTACGAGCATACCGCATACCGCAAGGCTCCGCCTCGCTCTGCGATTGAGACAATCGCGCCAATTTATGCCAAGCTTTTGGAGGCTGAGAAAACAGGCGGAATCAAGGCTAGCAAAAAAATTTTGGACGAGCTTTTAGCTAGCAAGGGCAAAACTTACAAAGAGTGGATTTTGGAGCTGACACTACGCAAAGATACATTTACCGATAATTTTTTCCGCACGATGAGAAATATCTTTAACCGCGGCGAAATTTGAAATTTTGTATTATTCATTATAATTGTGAGAAATGCGAAGCATTTCCGTAAAAATAAAACCAGCTAAATTTTAAAAAGCAACGCTTTTTAAAATTTAGCCACCTTAAAAGCGTCGTCGGGGGAAATTCGCACGGAGCAAAAGGCGCGAACAGCGCTTTTGCGTGCGAATTAAATGCAGGGGAAGGGGCGCGACCTCGCAAAATGAGCGTAGCGACGGCGACAGCCGGCATTTCTTGCGAGCGAAGCGAAGCAGAGTAATTGGGGCTCCCTTCCCCCTTACAAAGAATTTCACGGCGCAGGTTAAATTCAAAAATCGTTCAATGCTAAATTTAAGTAGAATTTTGCAAAATCGCAAATTTAAATAAATTCGTATCGTGGCTAAACAATACGACCTGAATTTGAATTTGCAAGGAAATTTCATTAAAAGGATTAAAATTGGAAAAGTTAAAAGAAAACCAAGAAATCGATATTGAGAATTTAAAATTTGAAAACGATGAAAATTTAGAAAAAGAGCTTTTAGAAAAATATGATATTAAGCTTGATAGCGATGAGAGCGTATTTTATAAATTTACTTGCCACTCTAAATTTTGGCTTTTTATTGAAATTTTTTGTTTTTTAGTTGCCATTATCGGTTGCTGTGGCGTTATTATTACTGGAACGATAGTTTATAAAATTGGCTGTTTAGTGTTGTTGCTTTTTCTTTTATTTAGCGTATTTCCTTGTGCTATAAAAAATTTTATAAATACAGGATTTTACATAACAGATAAAAAATTGATTACATTTAACGGCAAAAGTTTTTTGTTGGAAAATTTATATTTTAAAGATTGTGGTCATAAACGCGGATATTATGGTATTGATTTGTATGAAAATTCGACATTTATTTTATGTGTATATGATAGAACTAATAGATTTGATAATTTGATTGCATTGCTACATAAATTAACGAACAATGATATTATTTTGCAGTTTAAAACAAATAATGACAAACGAATTTCAATAGAAAAAACAAAATTAAAATAAAATTGATAAACAACTAATTTTTTTTAAAGGAGCAAAAAATGCCAGACAACAATTTAACAGTTGAGAATAACAACTCTAACAATGTAGAAGAAAGATTTCTTACAGATGCAGATTTTTTGAAAGTTCCGGGAATTTATTTCGACACAGCAAGCACTTTATTGCGGCGTTTCACGCCTCGCAATGACAGCAAATTTGCATACTTTAAATTTTAAACTCGTAGATTGCTTCGTCGCTATCGCTCCTCGCAATGACATAGCGAGCAAAATTTGCATAATCTGTCATTGCGAGAATTTGCGTAGCAAATTCGAAGCAATCTACGAATTAAAAATTTAAAGTCAGTTTTTTTGCAAAATTTGCCTAAATTACTTCGCGCGTTGCGCTTGCAATAAGAATAATTTCGGCTCAGTGTTTTGAAGTTTGCGCTAGCGGAATTTGGAGAAAATGGCTAAATTTAGCCTTTGCCAAATTTAGCCCAAATTTTAAAATTTAGCCGTTTTTACGAGCGAATTCGTTCATAAACTCCACGAGAGTTTTGACATTTTGCGCTGTGATTGCATTATACAGCGACGCACGGATTCCGCCTAGCACGCGGTGTCCTTTGAGCCCAATCATACCAGCCTTGCTAGCCTCATCGATAAACTTCGCCTCGACCTCAGCCCCGCTTGCGATATTAAAGCTAATATTCATCAGGCTTCTGCTATCCGCCCTCGCATGCCCAGTGTAAAATCCGCCACTCGCGTCGATTGCCTCGTATAAAATCGCGGTCTTTTGCTCGTTGCGCTCAGCCATTTTGGCAAGGCCTCCGATTTCGTTTTCGATCCACTCTAACATCAAATCAAGCATATAAATTCCAAAGGTATTTGGGGTATTATACATAGAATCGGCGTTTGCTTGGGTTTTGTAGCGCAAAATCATAGGGGTGCTGGTATCATCAGCCCTATCAAGCAAATCCTCTCGGATCGCCACCATTGTTACACCTGCTGGGCCGCCGTTTTTTTGGATACCGCCATAAAACAGCCCCACACTTGAAATATCCACAGGCCTAGAAAACAAATCGCTCGAACTATCCACGACTAGCGGGCATTTGCACTTTGGCAGAGTCTTATACTGCGTGCCATAAATAGTATTATTCGAGCAAATGTAGCCATAATCGGCGTCGTCACTGAATTTCACCTCTGGGATATGGTCGAATTTGCTCTCTTTGCTACTTGCGATTACGCGGTGATTTATGCCTAAAATTTCCGCCTCTTTTATGGCTTTATTCGTCCAGTTGCCGGTGTTTGCGTATTCGGCGTAGCCTGTTTTTGTCATGAGATTCATAGGCACTTGCGCGAACTGCAAACTGCCGCCGCCTTGCAAAAACAAAATTTTGAAATTCTCGCCAAAGCCATAGAGCCGTTTTACGCGCGCCATTGCGCTATGTAGGACTTCCTCGAAAATTTTGGTGCGGTGAGAAATCTCGATAATCGAATATCCATGACCCTTGTAGTCGGTAAATTCGGCCTTAGCGTGCTCCAAAACGCTTAGCGGGATCGTGCTAGGACCAGCGCTGAAATTAATAACTCTACTCATTTTGCCTCCTTGAAATTTAATCTAATATTTGCGCCACTTTTTTGGCATTTTGCGATACAATCGCGATTTTATCGCCACTTTGTAGCTCTTCTAGGCTGATTTTTTTGCCATCTTTTTGGATTTGCACTAAATCTTTTGTGAGCTCAAAATAGCTTGCTTTTTGTTTTAAAATTTCATTTTTTAGCTCGATTTGGTGAGTTAAATTTGCAAATTTGGCGTTGATTGTGTTTTTAAATTTAATCTCTAAATTTTGCAAATTTAATAAATTTTGCGTGATTTTGGTATCCACGGACTTACTTTTTAGCTCGAAATATCGCATTTTAAGTTCATTTTGCAAATTTGCGATTTTTTCGTTTATAAATTTTCGTAGCTGATTTTCCGCGCCGTCTAAATTCTGATAAAGCGTGGAAATTTCAGGCAATAAATCCACCATAGCCGCTGTTGGCGTGAGCGAGCGATGATCTGCGACAAAATCGCTTATGCTAAAATCTATTTCGTGTCCCACAGCCGAAATTATCGGTGTTTGCGCTGCATAAATTTCGCGGGCGAGCATTTCGTCGTTGAAGCACCACAAATCCTCTTTGCTGCCACCTCCCCTTGCGATAATAATCGCGTCATACCCAGCGCTATCGGCCCTGCGCAGTGCCGATATGAGCGAGCTTGGCGCGCTAGTTCCTTGCACCAAAGAGTTGTAAATATCGATTTTAAGCATAGGAAATCTATCGTTTGCTACTCTAAGCATATCCGCGCACGCTGCCGATCCCGCACTCGTAATAAGCGCGATATGGCGCGGAAATTTTGGAAGCGGTTTTTTACGCGACGCGTCGAAAAGCCCCTCGCCAGAGAGCTTTTCTTTAAGCACATTGAAGCGCATTTCTAGCTCGCCAGCCCCAGCTTCTCGCATTTGCGTTACTTGGATTTGATACGCACCTGAGGCTGGATAAATCGTAAGTTTGCCCGTTAGCACGACACGCATGCCGATTTTTGGCGCGAAATTTACCCTTTGATTAGCAAAGCGAAACATAGCGCAACTAAGGGCTGAGTTTTCGTCTTTTATCGTAAAATACCAGTGTTTGCTTATGCTTTGCTCGCTAAATTTCGAGATCTCGCCCTCGACCTCGATACCAGCAAAGGTCGTTTCTAGTAGCGCTTTGGCCTTTTCATTGACTTCGCTGACGCTAAGCATCGCGCACCTTTTTGGCGATAAAAAGCGTGCTCACATCGAAGCTAAATCCCTTTATCACAAGTGGCTCAAAGCCCGAATTTATGAGTTTTTCTTTGAAGCTTGCGGTGTCTAGGAAATTGCCGATTGAGCTTGGCAAATACTCGTAAGCTTCCTTGTTTTTCGAAATCGCGCCACCGATTAATGGCAAAATTTTGCTGACATAAAAATCGCGCATTTTAAATACTAGCCCGCCGTTTTGGGCTTTGGTAAATTCTAGCACCACGACTAAGCCGCCTGGCTTTATCACGCGGTTAAACTCGCGCAAAGCTTCATCTAGGGCCACTACATTTCGTATGCCATAGCTGATACTTACGATATCCACGCTAGCGTTTTCTAGCGTCGTTTGCGTCGCAGTCGCGGTGATGAAGGTGTGGTCTTTGAATTTTTCTTTGGCTACGCCTAGCATACCCACGCTTGGGTCAATCCCTATGATTTGCTCGATTGAAACGCCGTGTTTTGGGGCTAATTCCTCCCAAATTTTAATCATATCGCCAGTTCCGCACGCTACATCGGCGATTTTTACGCTTTTGTTTTTGCAGTATTCAAGCGCCACTCCCACGCCTGCTTTGCGCCACGAAGTATCCACGCCAAGGCTGATTGCGCGATTTGCCTTGTCATAAGTAGGCGCGATTTCATCGAACATTTTTATGATTTTTTCTTGTTTTTCCACGATTTTTCCTATCTGTATATTTTGATTTTTGCAATTGCTTTTTTTATGGATTTTAAAAACTCATCTTTGTGGTCTAAAATCTCGCTTTTTAGGGACTTTGTCTTGGCAATTAGCTCGTTATTTAGAGCTAAAAGATATTTAAAACTCTCGTCGTTTTTATCGCTTGCTTTTTGATACATGGCGATGAAATTTTGCCAAATACTCACATCTTGGAGCGCGCCAAAGCTCTCTTGCGCGATTTTTACCTGCTTGTAAGCCTCGCTAATCCTAGCGCTCTCATAAATCCTAGCGCAAAATTCAAGCTCGTAGCGAACCTTTTTTAGATAAATTCGCGCGTCGTGAAATTTGGCGATTTCGCTTTTTTCGTTTAATTCACCAATCACGCCTCTAAGTGCTTTTAACGCCTTGTTTAGGCGGTTTGAGATAAATTTTTTGGCGATTTTTTCATACTCTGGGCTAAGGTAAATTCCGCCTAAATTTTTCAAAAAATCCTCAAATTTAGCCCTAAATTTATCAAATTCAGCGTCGCTTAAAGCCCTTTTTGTACGCTCATTGATACTGCGCCCAAGTGTATTCATCTGCGCTCCAAAGTGCGCCGGGGCGGAGTTTTGCACCAAAAATTTGCTAAATACTTCGATATCTCGCATTTGATTTGTTTTGCCGACGATGTTTTTGAGATGAGTTAAAATTTCATCAGTGATTTTTGGCGCGAAAAGCGGAGCGAAAAATTTCACCATAACCCGCATTTTGCGCATTGCAATGCGAAATTTATGAAGCGCTTCCTCATCTTTGGCACCCATATATTCATCGTGCGATTTTAAAATTTGCGAATAAATTTTGGCAAAAATCACGCCAGCACTTTGCGCGCTATCGGCGTATGGCGGGATTTGAAATTTTATATCGTCAAATTTTTCAAAAACGCTTTTGGCAAAGCCATAATTTAGCTTTTCGCAAGGCTTACCAAAACGCGCTAAATAGCGTGTTTTGTAGCGAAAATCATCGCTGATATCTAAAAATTCGTGTTCGCCAAATGTTTTGATAAAATCAAACTTCTTGCTAGCTTCTTCGCTTTTGAAATTCGCAACTAGCGTGATTAGCGTAGATAGCCTGGAAGAGTAAATTTCTAGGTGAAAATCGGCCTGAGAATTCGCAAAGCCATAGCGACATTTTTGCACCATTTCGCCCTGCATATCGACCTTGGCTTCGTTAAAATCGTCTTTGGAAATTTTAAATTTTAAAGCCTCACGGATGAGATCTTCTTTTTTATGATGAAGCGTAAAGGTATTGTTTTCGCAGACATAGTAAATTTCGGGCGAAAATGATGTATAAAACCAGCTAACATCGCTTTTGCGAAGTTTGACGCCAGCATCTTGCAATGCAAATAAAATCGCCCTATCATAAAGTAGAAATTTGCGCTTTGTCTTCATACCCACTCCAAAAATAAAATGGGTAATGATAGCAAATTTAAGCTTATATTACCTACAAAACTCGCAGTCTTCAACTGTGGCTGTGATATTTAGTTTGCGGACAAAATTTTTAAGCTGTTTTTCGACGCTGGTGCGCATATCGTCCATAAAAATATCGCCCATAAACATATCGCTGACATTTCCGCATTTTTCGCAAACAACATGCATGTGTGGGGTGTTGTAGATATCGTATCTTGGCTTTTGGTTTGGAGTATTTACCTCGACAACCACGCCCTCATCAAGCAATCTATTTAAATTTTTATAAACCGTAGCAAGCGAGATTGATGGATAATCCTCTTTAATCCCGTCATAGAGTGAGTCGATATTTGGGTGCTCGTGGCGGTCTAACACTTTTAGGATACAAAGGCGTTGTGGCGTGGCTTTGAGCCCGCAATTTTTGAGCAAATCTACATGTGTCATAATGTCGTCCTTAGATAAAATTTACTCATTATATGCAAAAAAATATTAAACTAAAATTATACTAATTGATAATTTTTTGTATTTGATATTACCTTTGCCAAATTTTGCGCGTCTAAACCTAGCGATTTCTCCACATCTGCGGTGCTTCCGTGCGGTAAAAAAATATCGTCAAATTCATAAGAAATAATTTTTACATTTTGAATATTTTCCTCTTGTAAAAACGCGCCTAGTATTTCGCCCACACCGCCTTTTTTCATACTTTGGCTAAATACGAACCAAATTTTGGTTTTTTTCGCTAAATTTAGTAAAAATTCCTTATCTAGTGGCTTCACAAAGACCAAATCAACGATATTTACGCTCATTTTATCATTTAGGATTTTTGCTACCTCGCACGCCTTGCCGGTGCTATCTCCATAGCCAATAAATGCGATTTGGCTAGTCTCACACTCTTTGATAAATCTCGATTTTAATGGCGAAATTTCAGGAATTTGCCCGAAATTTGGCTCCAAGCTTTGCATTGTAAAGCTTCCGCGTGGATAGCGAATCGCCAAAATCCCCTTATGCTCGTGCGAATACCTCATCAATGCCCTAAAACTCGCCTCATCGCACGGCGCACACATGCTTAAATTTGGAATCCCGTTAAATAGGCTGATATCAAACACACCCTCGTGTGTCTCGCCGTCCTCGCCCACGATCCCAGCCCTATCCATGGCGATTACTGCGTTTAAGCCCATAAGCGCCAAATCGTGGATTACTTGATCGACTGCGCGCTGCATGAAGGTCGAATATATCGTAATGTATGGCCTAAAACCCTCTTTTGCCATTGCCGCCATTGAAGTTACCGCATGTTCTTCGGCAATCGCCACATCCCAAAATCTATCCGGGAAACGCTCAATTAGCGCATCTAGCCCAGTCCCGCTTGGCATAGCAGCTGTTACGCCAACTACATCAGAGTGAGCCTGCGCTAGCTCTAAAAGGGCTTCTTGGTAAATTTTTGTAGCCGATTTCGCGCCCGATTTTTTCTTAAATTCGCCACTTTTTATGTCGAAAGCTCCCACGCCATGCCAGTTGCCGTCGTCGTTTTCGCTGTTTTTATAACCCTTGCCTTTGATTGTTTGGATATGCACGATTACGGGCTTTTTAGCACTCTTTGCGACCTTAAATGCGCTAATTAAATCGCCTAGGTTGTGTCCATCAACGGGGCCGATGTATTCAAGTCCAAGCTCCTCGAAAAACATGCCAGGGATTATGAGTTTTAGCGAGTTTTCAAAGCGCCTTGCCATGTATGTAGCGCTTTCGGGTGCGTGAGATAAAAGCTCTCTAATGCGCGATTTAAATTTTTGATATGTCTCGCCTGCCATCATTTGGCTAAGATACTTGCTAAATGCGCCGATTGGCTTAGAAATGCTCATTTTGTTATCATTTAGTATGATTACGCAGGGCAAATGCAAATCCCCTAGCTCGTTCATCGCCTCATAAGTCATACCCCCGCTCATCGAGCCGTCCCCTACTAGCACCACAGGCACCCTATCCTCGCCTTTGAGTTTGATCGCCTTTGCCGCGCCCACAGCTAGGCTAATCGAAGTGCTAGCATGCCCTGCTACGAAATAATCATGCGCGCTTTCGCTAGGCTTAGTGTATCCGCTAAGTCCGCCAAATTTACGAAGTGAGCCAAACTCCTCCCAACGCCCAGTTAGAAGCTTGTGCGCGTAGCTTTGGTGGCTGACATCGAAGATAAATGGATCTTTTGCACTATCAAAAACCACATGCATAGCCACTATCGCCTCAACAGCCCCCATATTTGAGCTAAGATGACCGCCGTTTTGGCTCACGACTTCGACGATTCTGGTGCGAATTTGCTCACAAAGCTCGCTAAGTTCGGTTAGGCTTTTGTTTTTGATATCCACTATAACAACTCTTTTAAGGCTTTAAAAACGCGCGAATTTTGCTTCGGAAGTCCGATTGTAATGCGAATCGCGTTTAATCCATAACTCTTTAAATTTCGCAAAATTATACCTTGTCGCAAAAGTGCGTCGCAAATTTGGGTTGAATTTTGATTATCACCCAGCATAAATGTTATGAAATTTGCATAACTTGGCAGGAATTTAATGCCGTTTTTGGTGGCAAATTTTTCAAATTTTTTCATCTGCTGAAAGTTGTTTTGCAAGGTCTTTTGCACAAATTTATCATCGCCAAGTGCCGCAATCGCCGCTGCTAAGGTCGGCGTGGTGATATTAAATGGCGGGCGCAGTTTATAAAGCGCGCTAATAATTCCACTCTCGCCAATTCCATATCCCACTCTCATACCACCAAGCCCATACGCCTTAGAAAATGTCCCAAGATAGAGGGCATTTGTGAAATGCGTGGCTATAAATTTAGGGTCAAGGTGCTTGTTTTTGTCCTTAAATGTGGCAAACTCGTTATAAGCTGCGTCGATGATGACGAGGGTATCCTTATCTACGCTAGCGATAAATTCGTAAATTTTCTCAGCGTCCAAACACTCGCCAAGAGGGTTGTTTGGCATACACAAAAATATCGCTTTTATCTCGTTTTTGTGCGCCTCGTAAAGCGATTTTAGCGCCTCTAAATCGTGCGAAATTTCTTTGGTTTTATAAATTTTGCCCTCGCAGTGCCTTGCGTAAATGCCATACATCGCAAAGCTTACCCCTGCTTGAAGTATCGCAAAACCATTGCTAAGCACGCTGTGAAGGGCAAATTCGATGATTTGATCGCTACCTGCGCCGATTATGATATTTTCGCTTTTTACGCCAAATTTCGCCGCTAGCGCGTCTTTTAGCTCAAACATACTATCATCAGGGTAGAGATGAGCACAGGTGGCGCATTTTTTAATGGCTTTTTGCGCTTTTTTGCTAGATCCAAATGGATTTTCGTTGCTAGCTAGTTTTAGCACATCTTTTTTTTTCACGCCAAATTCGCGCACCACTAGCTCGATTGGCTTTCCAGCCTCGTAATTACTCAAATCGTCCAAAAATTTGTTAAATTTCATTATTCATCTCCATTTAAATAGCTTCCAAGCCAAGTTATTTCATGAGCATGGCGAGTGGCGTTTTCTAGCACTCTAATCACACCCTCATCGTCGATATGCCCCTCAAAATCGATATAAAATACGCTTTTGAAATCATGCGATTTAATCGGGCGACTCTCTAATTTAGTCAAATTTATCCCCTCATTGCGAAACATTTGAAGTAACTCCACCAAACCACCCGGTTTATCATCGGTTTTAGCCAAAATGCTGGTTTTGTTGCGGTCGCTTCTTTGGTTTTTGAAGTCGCTTAGCACGAAAAATCTCGTGCGGTTGTTTGCGTTATCCTCGATTTTTTCGTACATTACAGGCACGCCATACAGCTCGGCTGCGATTTTAGAGCAAATCGCTGCTGAATTTGGGGTTTCAAGCGTGGCTTGGGCGGCTTTGGCAGTGGATTTGGTGGCTGTAAATTTAACCCCGCTAAGTCCGTGATCGTCTAAGAATTTCAAGCATTGATTATAGGCTTGTGGGTGAGAGAAAATCTGCGTAATCTCGGCTGTTTGCGTGCAGTTTGTAACCAAAGAGTGGTGGATATCCATATAAATTTCAGCTACGATTTTGACCTCTTGGTATTTGCGCAAACAATCCAGTGTCACGCCGACTGCACCTTCGGTGTTGTTTTCTATGGGCACGACGCCGTATTTTGCCTCTTTGGTGATTAGGGATTTAAACACTGCCTCGATGTTTGAGAGTGGCTCATAGGTGCTAATCGCGCCAAACCTAGCCTTGGCTGCTTGGTGAGTGTATGTGCCAAAAGGCCCTAAAAACGCTACGACTTGCGGTTTTTCTAAATTTCTAGAAACGGAGAAAATTTCAAAAAATATCGCCTCAATCGCCTCTTTATTTAAATTTTTAAGTTTAACGCCATCGAGCCTAGAAATTATCGCACGCTCCCTTTCTGGGCGATACACGGCGCTTCCTGTGGTCTGCTTCAATTCGCCGATTTTTTTGACATAATCCATACGCAAATCAATCAAACGAATAATCTCATCGTCGATTTTATCGATACCTACGCGTAAATCTTCTATGCTTTTCATCACTCTTCCATATATTTTTTTTCGTTTGCAACGAGATCCTCGAAACTCTCTCTGGCTCTGATTAAGCGATCCTTGCCTTCGCTAATAGCCACCTCAGCTGGACGCGGGCGCGTGTTGTAGTTGCTAGACATGCTAAACCCATACGCTCCTGCGCTTTTTATCACCAAAATATCGCCGTGGTCTAAATTTGGCAAATTTACATTTTTGGCTAAAAAATCGCCACTCTCGCAAATCGGCCCTACGATATCACAAAGCGAGCTTTCGCCCTCTTTTTGCACTGCTACGACCTCGTGATAGGCTTGATATAGGCTCGGGCGGATTAGATCGTTCATAGCTCCGTCTGTGATGACAAAGCGTTTGGCGCCGTTGTATTTCTCGTATAAAACGCTAGTGATAAACTCGCCCGCATTTCCTACGATAAACCTGCCCGGCTCGCATGTAATCGTCACATCTAAGCCACTTAAAACAGCCAAAATTCCTTGCGCATAATCATACAAACTAACCTGTTTTTCGTCTTTATAGCGGATTCCAATCCCTCCACCGATATCGAAAAATTTAATCTCAATCTGCGCCGCAAGCAGTTCGCGCAAAAGATCGCTTACGATTTTCGCTGCGTCGTGGATCGGCGAAATGTCAGTTAGCTGCGAGCCTATGTGAAAGTGGATCCCAACTGGATTTAAAAATTCAGACTTTTTAGCGTAAAGATACATAGCGCGCGCATTATCAATGCTAACGCCGAATTTGTTTTCGTTAAGTCCAGTAGAAATGTATGGGTGGGTTTTGGCATCGACATTTGGATTTACGCGGATACTAATCCTAGCGGTTTTGCCCAAATTTTGCGCGATTTTTTCTAAGCGATACATTTCGGCTTCGCTCTCTAAATTTATATATAAAATTTCGCTTTTTAATGCCTCTTCTAGCTCATAATCTTGCTTGCCCACGCCTGAATATATGATTTTATACGAATTTGCCCCAGCTAGTAGCGCGCGTCTGACCTCGCCGATACTCACACAATCAAACCCGCTTCCTAGCCTTACTAAATGTTGCAAAATGCTTAAATTTGAGTTTGCCTTAATAGCGAAGCAAACTAGCGATTTGCGCGCCGCAAATGCACCTTTGAGCAATTCATAATTTTTCGTAATCTCGTCGAAATCATAAACATAAAGTGGAGAGCCGTATTTTGAGACTAAATTTTTGTAATTCATATATTTTCTTTCGGTAAAAAATTTTGCGCATTTTAGCAAATTCGGACTTAACGATGCTTAAAAACCAGCCAAATCGCAAATACTAAAAGTAGCAAAATCGGCACGATAATGCCTAATTCTGGGAGTATCACGCCATTAAGCGAGAAGCGAATCAGCACGAAAAACAGCCCCCACGCACACAGCGTAATGATAAAAAACCCAAAACTCATAAGAGCTAGGTTAAAAAACCTGCCAGTAATCGGAAAATAATAATAAAGGATTAAAATCATAATCGGCGCAAAAAGCGGGAAAAATATCATATTGTATAAATTTGCCTTGATTGAATTTACATTGACGCCTTGGTTTGCGAAGGTTTTGATAGAGCGAATCGCGTCTTTGATCGAATATACATTGCTCGTATCATACACGCTTTCAATCGAGCTTGGGTTAAAGCCCCTTAGCATGGCTTCGTTTTGGATACTTTCCTTTTTCAACCCAGCCTCGCCAAGGCTTAAATTTGTAGGAATTTGGGTTTTTTCGCCCTCCCTAAATTTCCACTCTTTTGCGCTATATTCGCCATTTTTAGCCCAAATTCTACTTTGCAATTCACTAGCGTTGATATCAAATGCTATCATCTCATCAGCGTGGTTTTGGTGAAGTCCGTTGATATAGACATATTTGCCCTCGTATTTGAGAAACATCTCGGGCCCTACTGGGGTAAAATCCGTCAAATTCTTTTGAAATTTCAAAGCATAGGCAAAAGGGGTAGTATTTAGATAAATATATCCTAGCGTGATAAAAAGCGATATCAAAAATGGCGGTATTATCAGGGCGTTTTTGCTCACGCCAAGGGCGTAAAAGCTGATAAGCTCGCTACTTCGAATCATGTTAAAAATCATTATAATCAGCGCAAAAATCAGGCTTAATGGCAAAATATAAGTAATCGCCACGCCAGCTGTTAGCGCCACATATAAAAGCCCTGTATTGGCGCTTTGCGGGAAGTCTTTGAGATTGGTTAAGACATCGATTCCCACATAAAAAAAGTCCAAAGCTACAAATAAAATAAAAAAATATTTAAGATAAACAAGGCTTACATATTTGGCATACAGCTTCATTGTGTTACCTTTTTTATCGTGAATTTTTGCGAAATTTCATCTATATCGCTACGAATTAGCTCATTTACAGCCTTTTTGGCATACTCTAAAATTTGGCTTAGTTTTTCTGTATCATCGTCCCCAAATTTAGCCAAAACAAAATTTGCAGCGTCCCAGCCTTCTGGCTTTTTGCCCACGCCGATACGCACTCTTTCATATTCAGTTCCGATTAGATTGTCGATTGATTTAAGCCCGTTGTGCCCGCCAGCACTTCCGCCAAGCTTAAATTTAATCGCACCCAAAGGCAAATCAATATCGTCGTGGATTACGATAACTCTATCAGGTTTGTAAAAATCGCAAACCGCTTTGATTGAATTTCCGCTTAAATTCATAAAAGTTTGAGGTTTAAGAAGTAGAAGTGAGCCTTTTTTATAAAGCTCACCCTGAAATTTTGCTCCGCCAACATCGCTAAAACCGCCATTGCTTAGCAGAGCGTCGATTAGCATAAATCCTACATTATGCCTAGTGTGAGAATACTTCTCCCCTGGATTACCAAGTCCGACGAGCAGTATCATAGCTCACCTATTTAGCCGAAGTTACTCCGACAACTGCAACAGAGCCATCCATAATAATGCTTACGCCATCTTTTACGGGGATATCACGAACTAGGATAAAATCGCCCAAATCTAGCTCTGTAACATCTAGTGTAAAGCTATCTGGTAGATCTTTACCTGCACATTTTACAGCCAAACGGCGTTTTGATTGAACTAAAACACCTTTGTTTTTTAGGCCTTTTGCGATACCTGTCGTATAAACTGGAACAAGATATTTGCTAACTACATTATCATCTACTACGCGTAAATCAACATGAGTTAGGGCGTTTGTTACAGGGTGTTTTTGGTATTCTTGCACTACTACTTTGTATGTGCTATCGCCAACTTTTACCTCGAAAGGCAAAGTATTTTTGCTGCGAACTGCTTTGATAAAATCGTTTGTTTTAAACGCAGCATTTATGTTTTTTAATCCTTTCGCATAAATATTAGCGATTAGATAACCATCTCGTTTTAAAGACTTAGAAGCCTTTTTACCGATACTATCTCTAACGATACCTTCTAACATGAGTTTTCCTTTAAAAAAAATAGGGACTGATTTTACTAAAATTTAGCTTTAATATAGCTTTTGCGGAAGGGCTAGCAAGAAATTCTTGCTAGCGTAAATTTTAACGACGAATATCTTGGAGTTGAACGACCTCTTCTGCGAGTTGATCTGGGATATCCTCGCCGTTTGCGAGCATAATACCGCGTTTTTTCGCTAGGTCTGCGTTTTTCATTTTTAGCTCTAAGTCGTTGCGTTTAGAGGCCTTATCAAGGGCTTCATCTCTCGTAATCACCTCTTGAACATACAGATCAAGCAGGTGTTGATCGAAGGTTTGCATACCATAAGTATTGCGTCCATCGGCGATTGCGTCTGGGATTTCAGAGTCGCGTCCTTCTAAAATCATATCTCTAATACGGGTATTTTTACGCAAAATTTCAACTACCGCCACGCGTTTTCCATCAATTGTGCGCGCAAGGCGTTGTGAGATTACAGCCTCTATAACACTAGCTAGGGTCATACGGATACGCTCTTGCTCTGCTTGTTCAAACATCGCAACGATACGGTTGATTGTCTCTTTGGCGTCGATTGTATGCACGGTAGAAAAGACAAGGTGACCAGTCTCAGCAGCGTGAAGCGCAGTCTCAATCGTCACAAGGTCACGCATCTCGCCCACGAAGATAACATCAGGGTCCTCGCGCAGTGCCGCACGAAGCGAATCAGCGAAAGTGTTACAGTCCTCGCCGATAGCGCGCTGGTTGATGATACATTTATCATCTTTGAAAACGAACTCAACCGGATCTTCAATCGTAACGATATGGCTCGTTCTAGCGTGATTTATGCGATTTAGCATAGAAGCGATTGTGGTTGTTTTACCGCTACCTGTTGGACCAGTTAGAAGCACGACGCCGCGCATAGCAGTATCGCAGATCTCTTTGATACTTTTTGGAAGTCCAAGCTCATCAATTGTAGGAATTTTAACTGGAATCGTTCTAAATACCGCACTTACGCCGTCAATTTGGAAAAAGATATTTACACGAAAGCGGTATTCGTCGTTTAATTTGTATGTAAAATCCACGCTTTTATTTTTAATCATCTCTGGAAAACGAGTTTTTAAAAGCTCTTTTGCCAAAGTCATCATATCCTCTTTAAGATAAGGATCTTTTGTAAATTTTACAAGCTCACCATTAATCCTACCACGCACCACAGAACCTGCTTTTAGGTGCAAGTCGCTACCGCCGTTTTGAACCAAAAAATTCAAAAATTTATCAAGTCTATCGCGTTGCTTAAAATCCAGCGTGCTTACATCGACTTGATATTGTGAATAATCAATTGCGTCAGCCATTATTTCTCCTTTTCAAGTGTTGTCATAATCTCATCAAATGCTTGTTCGAAAGCCACCAAGCCATCTTTTAAAAGCTTTTTGTAAATTTTATCCATATCAATGCCAGCCTTTTGCGCGACATCGGCGAAAAATTTATCAATTTCCTCATCGCTAAATGGAGTTTTTGGCTCACATTTTGCCCCTATGAAAGCCTTAATTGTATCAAGCGGGGCAGTATTTACGCTAAGCGGATACAAAAGCTCTTTTATATAATAATCCGCAGGGATTTCGCCACCTTTTACCCCCGTGCTAGCAAAAAGTGCCCTAACAAACGGCAAATTTTCCTTTGCAATTATATTATAGCATTTCGTAGCGTTCATAATGCCGATTTTTGCAGGCTCTAAGCCAGCTTTTTTCATATCCTCATCAAGGGCTCTATCAAAACGGCTAACAAAAATGCTAATCACAGATTGTGGCAGTTTTGCGCCTTCAAATTTAGCCGCGAACTCGCTCGTGCCCTCTTTAATCGCTTCTAGGCATTTTGCGGTTTGCTCTGGCGAGAAAATCAAGGTCGCATTTACATTTATACCCCGCCTCGTCAAAGCTCTCATCGTCTCGTATCCAGCCTGGGTCGCTGGGACTTTTATCATCACATTTGGCATTGCGATTTGCGCAAACAGCCTTTTGCCCTCTTTTATCATAGCCTCTGCATCATCTGAGATACTAGGATCTACTTCGATACTAATAAAGCCGTCATCGCCCTTAGCGTAGTTTGCCAAAAGCGCATTTGCGGCGTTTTTGATATCAGTTATAGCTAAAATTTCATAAAGCTTTTTTGTATTTTTGTGCGCAAATTTCGCCTTTTGCGCGCCGTAAGCTTGGGAGGTGGTAATGGCGTTTTTGAAAATAGAGGGATTTGAGGTCGCGCCGTTAAATGTGCCTTTTGCGAGAAATTCGCCAAATTCCTTTGCGATAAAATCGCGCTCGATAAAATCGCACCACAAGCTAAATTTGATATCGTCGTTATACATACTGCATTATCTCCCTTAAATCTTTTTTATCCACGCAATGAGTTGCCTCTTTTTTCAAAATTTCATTGGCGCAAAACGCGATTCTTAGCCCCGCTTCCCTAAACATTGCCACATCGTTTGCCCCATCTCCCACACACATAACCTCATCTGCACTTAAATGCAAAATCGCTTTGAGCTGTTGCAAGACCACGCCTTTGGAGTAGCCAAACATCATCTCTCCGCCCACATGACCGGTTAAAACGCCGTCTTTTCGGTGCAAGATATTGGCAAAACTCGCATCAAATCCTAGCACCTCTTTTGCCCAGTCTGTCGCCACATGAAATCCACCACTAAACACCACAACGGTAATTCCCTTGGCTTTGAGGTAGCTTATAAGCTCTTTTGCGCCTGGCACAAAGGGCAAATTTTGCGCGATTTTTTGCATATCCGAAAATTTCATACCCTTTAAAAACATAGCCCGCTCTTGCAAACTCTCGAAAAAATCAATCTCGCCCGCCATTGCGCGCTTTGTAATCTCTTTAACCTCTTTTTCTTTTCCTACGCTTTTTGCAAAATTCGTTATCGTCTCCCCGTCCATAAGCGTAGAATCGAAATCAAACACACAAAGTTTTATCATTAAATTTCCTTTATAAAAAAAAGCAATTATATCTAAGTTTTAATTTAAGTTTTTTGAAAAGAGCTCAAAATTTTGGCTATTTTGCACCTCGTAAATTTTCTCACACACGGCAAATGAGTTTAAATTTATATATTTTACGCCCTCAAATTCTAAAATTTCATCTTGGTGATAATGCCCCTCGATTACGATAGGCGCGGTGTAGTTGTGGATTTTTGGCTCGATATAGGATTTGAAATTCTCAGCCTTTTTATACAAAATTTTATTCTCTTGGCTTTTTAAAATCATTTTTGAAATTTTAAAATTTAGCGCGCAATCGATTTTATCCATAAATTTCAAAAACGCCCTATTTCGCAGTGATAAAAGCGCAAATTTTGTCAAAGCTGGCAAAAAAATATCGCCGTGAGAGATTTGGATTTGCCTGCCTTTAAAGCTAAAATTTGCTGGCTGGGCGCAGTTTGCGAAGACCAGTGCGTGCGGAAAAATAGCCTCTAAATTAAAATCGTGATTTCCCTCGAAATAATAAATTTCACATTTTTGCGAAATTTCGTTGATTATGGCGATATATTCGGCGTAAAATTCGCGCACAAATGTCGTATTTGCGAGGAAATCAAACATATCGCCAAGCATGAAAATTTGCGGCGGCAGTGTTTTCGCGCTCCTTAAATTTCGCAAAAATTTCAGGAAATTTCGCTTGTTTGCGTTATCGTGCGCGTCGCTGATAAAAACAGCTCCGGGCTTTATTTGCAGATTTTCCACGATTTAAATGCTATTTCCTAGGCGTGGCAAACCCTCGCCCACATCGTAGCCAAACATCAAATTCGCATTTGCCACGGCCTGACTTGACGCGCCTTTTAGCAGGTTGTCGATTGCCGAATTTATCCAAATTTTATCCCCCTGCGTTTTGACAAAAATATCGCAAAAATGCGTTCCTGCGACATTTTTCACAGACACTGGCTCACTACGCACACGCACGAAAGGCGAATTTGCATAAAATTCGCGCAAAATTTTCTCCGCGTCAATACTCTCTTTTAGCACGCCAAATACGCTTGCAAGCATTCCGCGCGTAAATGGGGCTAAATTTGGCACGAAAGTTACGCTAAATTCCGCGCCATTTATCAGGCTAAGTTGCTCCCAAATCTCGTCTGCGTGGCGGTGAGTGAGTGGTGAGTATGCGTTTATGTTTTCATTGACGCTCACGAAATGGCTAGTGGCTTTTAGCCCCTTGCCTGCGCCACTGACACCACTTTTAGCGTCGATAAAAACGCCGATTTTACTATCCATGTATTTCACAAATGGCGCAGCGGCTAGAACCGAGCATGTCGGATAGCAGCCGGGATTTGCCACAAGCCTTGCAGAGGCAATTTTTTCGGCATTTAGCTCAGCCAAACCATACACAGCATGGGCTAAATTTAGCGGGTCTAAATGTTTGGTGTAGTTTTTCTCGTAAAGTTCAAGCGATAGGCGATAATCCGCGCTTAAATCCACGACTTTGACGCTAGGAAATTTCAAAATTTCACTCGCAAACTCCATTGCCTTTTCGTGCGGAAGCGCCAAAAACACCACATCGCAACTTTGCGCGGCAGTTTTTGGATCTGCTATTTGCACCCTCATATCCAAAATCCCAGCCAACTGCGGGAAAATCTCAGAAATTTCGCCCTCACTCGTAGCGGCAAGATACGAAATTTCAAAGCCTTTGTGAGCTAGTAAAATTTTAACTAGTTCAAGCCCAGTATATCCCCCTACGCCGATGATTCCAGCTCTTTTCATATTTTCGCCTTAAAATTTAATCGGTTTGTAGCTAACGCTGATAATCTCGACATCTCTGGTGCCACTTGGCAGGTTTAGCACCACTTCATCGCCCTCGGCCTTGCCTAAAAGCTGGCGCGCTAGCGGGGTGTTGATATTAAGCAGTCTTTTGGAAATATCAGCCTCCATAAGCCCCACGATAACATAGGTTTCCTCGATTTCGGTTTCCACATCCATGAAAGTCACGGTAGAGCCGAATTTGACCTTATCGTGCTCGTAGCTTGCAGGATCTATTATGCGAGAGCGCGAGAGTATGTCATTTAGCTCGGCAATGCGAGAGAGCAAAAACGCCTGTTCCTCGCGCGCCGCGTGATACTCGGCATTTTCCTTCAAATCGCCGTGATCTCGCGCGATATCGATTTGTTTGATGATGTGCGGGAGTTTGATATTTTGGAGCTCTTTAAGCTCGGCAGTGATTTTTTCGTATCCGTAAGAGGTCATGGGTTCTGTGATACTCATAGCAATCCTTTTTCAAATTTTTCTAATTATACTTTAAATTTCGCGTTTGTCGTTAAAATTCGCGCCACATTTTTCGCACTTGGCATAGCCAAATACTCTCTAAGCTCCACGCAAGCGCGCGCAAATCGCTCATCATCGCGCAGGGCGTATGCGTCGTAGAGATTTGAGACACTCACTTCTTCTTGGATTAATTCTTTGTGAAGCTCGTCTTTTTCGCAAAAATCAAAAATTATGTTTGCAAGTCCGACATGTTTTAGCTTCACAAACCTGCGCGCGATCGCGACATCTAGGGCCTTGGCTTTGTAGCAAAGCACAAAAGGTGTGCCAATAAGCGCTGCTTGCAAGGTCGCAGTCCCAGAGCAGATAAAGGCAAATTCGCTTTTTGCTAGGGTTTTTATAGCATCAGTTTCTATGCTAAAACTGCGCGTATCGCCGTAAATTTGCTCCACCTTATCCGCCAAAAACGGTGGCACAACTAGGCTAAATTTTAAATTTGCATTTTCGCTTTTTAGCTTTTCGGCTAATTCCCTATAAACTGGCATAAGTCGCGAAATCTCAGCCCTGCGAGAGCCCGGCATAAAGGCGATTAGGCCGTTTTTTTCATACGAGCTTTTGCGCTCTTTGATTTCATCTAAAAGCGGGTGTCCTACGAAGCAAAAACCGCTTTTATCGCTTAAATTTGGCAAATTTTCAAAATTTAGATCCAAAATTTTAGAATAAAACTGCCTCTCAAACTGCCAAATTCCACACAAAAAATCACAATTTTCTTGCAGAGCCTTGACTCTACCGCGCTTCCACGCCCAAATTTGGGGCAGGATATAATACACTATCCTCGCACTCACGCCCGATTTTTTCAGAGCCTTTGCAAGGGGCAGGTTAAAGGCTGGACTATCGATTAATAGCACCACATCGCAGTTTTTTGCTAGCTCGCACATCTGCTTTAACGCCCTTTTTGCCTTGAAAATCAGTGGAATAATCTCCACAAACCCCATTGCCGAAAATTCGCTCGATTTATACAACGGCTCGCCGTGCGCGCTAAATTCCTCGCCAAAAATGCCATAAATTTTAGCGTTTTTATCGAGGGCTAAAATTTCACGCAAAACCTCGCTAAAATGCAGATTTGCAGACGGCTCCAAACACGAAATCAAATAATTCAAACTCTTACCTTTTTTAATTTTTGGCAATTATATCAAAATGTGCTAAAATTAAACATTTTTAAATTTTAATCACAAGGAAAAATTATGCAAAAATCCCTAATTTGCGCCATTTGTGCGCTATTTGTGGCAGGGTGCGCTTCCACTCCGAGCTACCAAAAAATGCAAATCGACGAACCAGATAGTGCCATAAAAGTGGCAAAGACAATGACCGCAAACAACGCCCCAGAGGGTATCGCAAGGCAAATCAGCGATAGTTTTCGCGCTCACCCTGGCGCGCAGGCTGATTTTAACGGCGCAAGGCTAGTAGATGTCACGAGCGAGGGAGCTAGCGCGATTTACCACTTCGAACTATCCTCAAAATGGGGCGAAATGAGCCCCAAAAATAAGGAAAATTATCTCAAATCCTTCCAAATCGTCCTAGCAAATCAAGCTTGCAACTCGCCTAGCAAGCGCATTTTGCTCCGACATGGCGTGAAATTTAGCCATAGATTTTTCTACGATGACCCAGCTTCGCCACTCTCATCTAGTGATGTCGATGAGAGCTTTTGCCTAAGCAAGGGGCTTTAATGCACGAAATTTTAATCACAAACGACGACGGCTTCGAAGCTAGGGGGCTTTTGGAACTTGCAAGCGCGCTAAGGGATATCGCGCATATCACTATCGTAGCCCCAAGCTCGCAAAAATCCGCCTGCTCGCACTCTCTCACGCTCACTCGCCCGCTTCGCTTCATCGCAATCGGCGATGATTTTTACAAACTCGACGACGCTACGCCTAGCGATTGCGTATATCTCGCACTTCAAGCCCTGTATTCGCGCAAACCAGACCTTGTGATTTCTGGCATAAACCACGGCGCAAATATAGCCGAGGATATCACATACTCAGGCACTTGCGGAGGGGCTATGGAGGGGGTTTTGCAAGGAATTCCATCTATCGCGATCAGCCAGTATTACAGCGCAGATTCGCTGGGTAACTACGGATTTAGCCTAGCTTGCAAGTTAGCGCGAAATTTGGTTAAAAAGATTTTTGCTACCGGTTTTCCGCTTCCGCCAAAACAATTTTTAAATTTAAATGTCCCAGCCGTGAGTGCGTCGCAGTTTTTGGGGCTAAAATGCGCAAGGCTTGGCGAGAAATTTTACGGACACGACGCCACGCTAAATCGCAATCCGCGCGGAGAGGAGTATTACTGGCTAGGAAATGCGGTTTTTGAGTTTGACAGCGAAAAAAACGCAGGTAGCGACATAGACCTTTTGATGAAGGGCTACGCTACGCTCTCGCCGGTGCAGTTAAATTTGACCGCAAATGACCAATTAAAGGGGCTTGAAGAGTGGATTATGAAATAAATGACCGCTTCACCAGAGCGCGCTGGATTTTTGGCGAGAAATTTGAAATTTTGCAAAATGCGCGCGTGCTTGTGTGTGGTTGCGGTGGCGTAGGTGGCGCAGTTATCGAGGCGCTGTATCGCAGTGGCGTGGTAAATTTGAGTGTGATTGACTGCGATGAATTTGACATCACCAATCAAAACAGACAATTTGCAAGCGAAAATTTAGGCGAGAAAAAAGCAGAAGTTTTCGCGCGTAAATTTGAAGGCGTGCGCGCAATCTGCGCCAAAATAGATAGCGAATTTTTAGCTGGTTTTGACATAGGCAAATTTGACTTCATAATCGACGCAATCGACGATGTGGGCGCCAAAATCGCGCTTGCCTCGCTTGCGCACGAAAAAAATGTGAGATTCATAAGCTCTCTTGGCGCCGCCAAACGCCTAGATCCCGCCAAAATCGAAATCGCCTCCGTGTGGAAAACCCACACCGACCCATTTGCGCGCAAATTTCGCTACGAACTCAAAAAAGCGGGATTTTCTGGCGATTTTCCTTGCGTTTTTAGCTCCGAGCTTCCGCACTGCGAAAAGCTTGGCAGTTTTATGGGCGTAACGGCTAGTTTTGGGCTTTTTATCGCCAGTTATGTCGTGCGAAATCTAATAGGCGAAAAATGAAATTTTTCATCGCCGAATTTTGGGCTTTTGGGCTAAAACAAATCCGAGCCTGCATTTTTGCTGGCTCATTTTTTGTGCTACTTTTCGCCTCAAAACACCTAAATTTGGGCTTCATCGCGCGCTATGATTTTTTGCTAATTTCGGCTTTGATTTTGCAAAATTTGCTTGTGGCGTTTAAATTCGAAAGTCTTCGCGAGCTTTGCGCGATTTGCCTTTTTCACGCCATTGGGCTAGCCTTAGAGATTTTCAAAACCCACCCAGCTATCGGCTCGTGGAGCTACCCAGAGGCGGGAGTGTTTAAAATTTATGGCGTGCCACTTTATAGCGGATTTATGTATGCGGCAGTGGGGAGCTATATGATTCAGGCATGGCGAATTTTGCATTTACGCCTCGCTCACATGCCCCGCTCATACGCTAGTTTCGCCCTTTGCGCGCTAATTTATGCGAATTTTTTCACACACCATTTCATAGGTTATGATTTTCGCTATGTCCTATTAATCGCTGTTTGCGCGCTGTATTTTCGCGCGAAAGTCTATTTTCGCCCGCGCCAAAGAGAGTATGAAATGCCGCTTTTGCTTGCGTTTTGCCTAATCGGATTTTTTATCTGGGTTGCCGAAAATATCGCTACATTTTTTGGCGCATGGGTTTATCCAAACCAAGCTCAGACTTGGCATATTGTGAGCTTTGGCAAGATTTCTAGCTGGATTTTGCTTTGTATTATTAGCTTTATTATCGTGGCGATTTTGAAGCGAATAGAGGGCAAAATTTTGGGTAATGGCTAAATTTCGCTAGCGCAACCCCAAAATACTAAGCGCGAAATTTAAAATTTAAATTTCGGCTTTGATTTTGCAAATTTTGCTTGTGGCATTTAAATTCGAAAGTCTTCGCGAGCTTTGCGCGATTTGAATTTGCAGTTAGGTGTCATTGCGAGAAATGCGAAGCATTTCGAAGCAATCCAGTGAATTGAAACAATGTTTGATTTTAAAACAGCTTTCGCTGTTGCTGGATTGCCACGACGGCTTCGCCGTCTCGCAATGACAAGATTGAAACAAAATTGTAAATTTAAAAACTTTCGTATCGTAGATAAACGATACTGACCGAATTCGAATTTGCAAGGAAACACCGAATTTAAGGTTAAAAACATATCAAATTTAAGCTTGATTTGTTTTTGTATAATGCTGACTTTGTCGGTATTGAAAGGAAATAAAAGTGAAAAGAAAATATAAAATTTTAATTCTTGCAATATTTTTTACATTGAGCTTCATTGCATATCAAACAATAACTCACAAAACAGAAATAACTAAATTCATTGTAAAAACAATACTAGAACATAAAAAAGAAAATGCTTTTGAATTTGCAAATAAATTTGTAAGTGTAGTTCCAAATTATGGCATAGATGACGGCTTTGAAATAGTAAGCAAAGATGAATTTGAAAAATATCAGCAAGGGTATTGTTTGGCAGAAAATAGAATTTTAGATAAAAAGGAACTTTATGAGAAAACAATACAAAGATATTTGGGCGCCTATATTGAAGCTAATAAAAAAATTTTAGAATTTAGAAAAAAAGAATATTGGTTTTATAAACCTGAATATGATGTAAAATATTATATGTCGCCACTGATAAATTATGATAATTATTTAGATATAGTTAGTAATTTAAAAGATAGAAACTTGACTTTGGAAAAAGTTTTTATTAACGATTTTAATGCAATAGAAATTAACCCCAAAAATTACTTAAAGATAAATTTAGATGACAACAGTGTCGGTTTTTCTAGTCCCATAATTGAAATAGACGGCGAAGATGAACTACTTATGCTAGATAGGGAATATATTTTTAAAAAAGGATACTTTTTAATAAATTTCATAATTTGGTCGAATTTTAATCAAGAAGTTTCTGAATATTATCATAAGACAAATGGAAATGACCGTGAAATTAGATTTTTTGATAATTGTGGAAATGTGAAATATGATATAGAGCAAATGTATCTTAGCAATCGTGAATTAAATGGCGGTTGAGTTTAAAATTTAAATTTCAAATATTAATAAAAAATTTTTTTTAAGGAGATAGCACCGTAGGGTGGGTATCCTTGCTCACCATAAGGTTGTCAAAATTTTGCTAGACAAAATATCCACTCTATAACTAAAATTTCGGCGCAGTATTGCGAGGTTGCGACAGCGAAATTTCAAAATTTACAAATTTACTCGCTAAAATGGTGCCTTTCGCCCTTGAATTCACAAGTATTGTCTAAATTTCGATCCTCTGCCTTGCCGATGACGCTAATTGGGGTTTTGGTTTTGGAGGCGATTTCGTAAATTTTGCTAAGAAATTTTGGCTCGAACGCGAATAAAATCTCATACTCTTCGCCCGAGTTTAGCACATATTCTTTGGGGCTAACAAGCCAGCTCATACCCACGCCGCTAGCGCGCAAAAGGCGCTCCAAATCCTGCCCTAGCCCGTCGCTGATATCCATAGACGCGCTTATGTATTTGGCGGCTTTGTAGAAAAATTTCGCCCTGAGTTCTGGGCGGAGCATGCGAGAATGTGGCGAAATTTCGCTTCTTTTGCCCCCACCTAGCAAAATTTGCAAATCAATGCCCACATAGCCGAGCTTGCCCGTGTGCGCGATCAAATGCCCGCACTTCGCGCCATTTCTGAAAATCGGCTTTTTGCACTTGCCTATCATCGTGATACTAATGGAAATTTTATCGTCGCTAATCGTATCCCCACCGATAATCTCAATGCCCCATTTCTGCGCGGTTTCGTTTAGCCCAGCGCACAACTCGTCGATCTGGGCAGTGGTGATGTCCTTTGGGAGCGAAAGCCCGATTAGAGCATATTTTGGCTTAGCGTTTTTGGCGATCATGTCCGAGATATTTACCAGCATGGCTTTCGCGCCGATTTCGTGCATGCTAAGCCACTTGCGCCTAAAATGCACGCCCTCGACAAAAAGGTCCTTGCAATACGCCAAATCGCCCACGATAGCGCAATCATCGCCGTTTAGTTTGCTTTTGAATTTCGTGTAAATGTAGGCCTCTTTGTCCATTTGCTAACCTTTTTCGCGAGAATTAAATTTTGCTATTATATGAAATTTAGCTTAAATTTATGGGTAAAAGCGATATTAGGCGTGAATTTCAAGCTATGGGCTAAATTTCAAATTTAACCCATAGCCTAAATTTGGAAATTTGAAAATTTTGCAGAATTTATAAATTCTAATTCTCTACTCGCTCACAGCTTTTTTGATTTTTTTGGCTTCATCGGCTGTATCTTTTACTTTTTTGGCTTTTTTAGCCGTATCTGTGTTTTTAGCTTTGTCTTTTAGATTTACGACCTCTTTTTTGACCTTTTTATCGGCTTTTTTTGTGGCTTTTTCTTTTTCTTTTTTCGCGGCAGATTTTAGATCGCTAGTG